>CAMHKU010000020.1 GCA_946185805.1 uncultured Prevotellaceae bacterium
CGTCGAAGGCGCAGGCCGAAATCGACAAGTGGAAGGAGGAGCACGAGCAGCCGGAACCCTAAGCGCACGGGCGGGGCTGGCGCCCCGCCCGCGCTATTGAAGAGTGAAGAGTGAAGAGTTTGCTACCGCTCGGAAAGTGAAGAGTGAAAAAATTAGGAGGAACCGATATGAAGGAAGGAAAGAACAGCGTATGGGAGGTGATTCTGCGCATCATTATTGCCGCCGCCACAGCGGCAGTGACGGCGCTGGGCACTACGAGCTGCATCAGGATAATGATGTAAAAATTGAAAAATGAAAAATGAAAATTGAAAAATGAAAGTTGAAAAAATCGCCGCTTCTCAGTGTAAACACTGCGGAAGCGGCGATTTTTTGTTTTTTGTTTTTTGTTTTTAGCGCAACTCCTGATAGCAATTTTTTAGGAAAAGGGCGTTGATGTGTGAAGCATCACAGCGTGCCCTTGGTGGAGGGCAGCTGGTAATGGTAGATGTCGCGGCGGACGGCCATTTTCAGGGCTCGGGCAAGGGCCTTGAAGATGCCCTCTATCTTGTGGTGCTCGTTCTGGCCCTCGGCGCGGATGTTGAGGTTCATGCGGGCGGCATCGCTGAGACTCTTGAAGAAGTGGAGGAACATCTCGGTGGGCATGTCGCCGACGTATTCGCGGTGGAAGTCGGCATCCCAGACCAGCCAGGGACGGCCGCCGAAATCGAGGCAGACGTGGCAGAGGCAGTCGTCCATGGGCAGGGCATAGCCGTAGCGCTCAATGCCGCGCTTGTCGCCGAGGGCTTTCAGCAGACATTCGCCGAGGGCTAGGGCGGTGTCCTCGATGGTGTGGTGCTCGTCGACGTGCAGGTCGCCGTTGCAGCGGATGGTGAGGTCGATCATGCCGTGCTTGCCAATCTGCTCAAGCATGTGGTCGAAGAATCCCAGGCCGCTGTGGATGTCGCAGTGGCCGTTGCCGTCGAGGTTGACGCTGACGTAGATGTCTGTTTCCTTCGTAGTGCGCCGCACCTCGGCAGTGCGCTCGCCGGCAAAGAGCAGCTCGGCAATCTTGGCCCACGTCATGCCGTCGCGCCCCAAGATGAGGGCCTTGCAGCCGATGTTCTTGGCCAGCTGTGCGTCGGTGTCGCGGTCGCCGATGACGTAGGAGTTCTCGATGTCATACTGCGGGTCGTTGAGATAGTGCTCCACCATGCCTGTGCCGGGCTTGCGCGTGGGGGCGTTGTCCTCGGGGAAGTGGCGGTCAATGAGTTGCTCGTCGAAGGTGATACCCTCGTCGGCCAGGGCCTGGAGTATGAAGTTGTGGACGGGCCAGAAGGTGTCTTCGGGAAACGACTCTGTGCCCAGGCCGTCCTGGTTGCTCACCATGACAAATCGGAAGTCGAGCTGGCGGCGTATGAAGCCTAAGTGCTGGAACATGCCTTCGGTGAAGCGCAGTTTCTCGAAGGAGTCTATCTGCTCGTCTTCGGGTTCGCGGATGAGGGTGCCGTCGCGGTCGATAAATAGTATGCGTTGTTTCATCTTTTGAAGGAGTTAGAAGTCATTTGTTAGGGAGTTAGAAGGAGTTAAAGGGAGTTATAAGGAGTTAGAAGTCATTTGTTTGAAGGAGTTAGAAGTCATTTGTTAGGGAGTTAGAAGGAGTTAGAAGTCATTACTTGTAGTCATTGCCTGAGCCTTGGAGAGTTCCTGCTGCTCGATGCTGCCGGCCATGTAGTAGGCGGGGAAGAAGGCGGCCAAGATGACGTAAGCCTGGATGAAGGCCGCAAGCGTGTAGACCAGCAGCGAGAGCCACGACATGTAGGATGGCATGCCCAATGGGTCGCCTATGAGCGCTCCTGCCTGCGAGCGCATGTGCGCCAAGAGTAGGATAATGGCAGGCAGAGTGGTGACCATGAGGATGATGGAGGCTATGAGCGCCACGACGAAGAGCACGCTGAAGATGTAGCCCCAGTGGCGCAGGCCCTGGCTGTAGCCGGAGCCCATGATGCGGAAAAATCGCGTGTCGGTGGTGGTGAGGTAGCGCATGGTGGGGTAGACCAGTGGCAGCATGAAGACCAGCCCTACGACCATGAGCACGAAGGCCAGAATGACGAGCGTCAGCGATTGGCGCATGGCGCCGATGGTAAAGGGCACGGCGACGGCAACGGTGACAACCATGGTCACGGCCACCCATACCACGGCGACTAGCAACGAGCGCACGAGGGCAGGGCCGTCGGGGCGCGTCACGAGGCGCGTGGGGTAGGGGATGGCACCCTCGGCGCGATGGGTGGCGAGGATGCGGAAGACGTAGGACATGAGCACCAGCGTGACGATGGCGCTGAGCAGCGACAGTGCCGACTGCATGATGATCTGCTGCATGGTGGCGGCAGCGGGCGCCATGGCTGCCTGTGGGGCGGCGGCGCCCATGCCTGCCTGAGCAGCGGGAGCCATAGCGACCTGAGCGGCGGTCTGCACCAGCTGGCTCATGGCCGCAGCCGACATCTGGTAATAGAATGCGGTGACGACGGCACAGACGAGGGCCGGCGCCCAAGTGGCGCGGAAGATGCGGCGGAAGTTGCCGGTGTATAGATGCAGGCCGTCGGCTATCGTGCGGCGTGCCGACCGTATCTTCAGCGGGGTTTCTTCAAAGTCTTGTTTCATACGTAATATTCTTGATATTGTTCTTATTCGTTAAGTTGCTTCGCGCCGACGTACTTCTCTAAGCGCTTATACTCCTTCTTCGTCAGTCGGAGGAAGGAGCCGTGCTGCGGGCTGGTGACGCCCTTGATGTCCTGCGGGTTGCTGAAGTTGCGCAGGTTCTCGTCGGCCTCGCAGATGCGGTAGTGCTTGGGGCGGTCGCTATACTGGATGTAGGCCACGCGCCACCGCTTGTCGCCGATGAGCTGGAAGGCGCTGGAGCCCTCGCACTTCTTCTTGCCCTCAAAGCTGACGTAGTCGTCCTCCACGGGCTCGCCCCATCCAGAGGTGAGGTTCTTCGATGTGGCGGTGTAGATGCCGGGCTTGCCGCCCTCCTTCTTGATGAGCATGTGGTAGAGGCCGTCGTCGAGCAGGTTGATGTCGGCATCGATGGTGGCATACCCCCAGTCGAAGAGCAGCTGTGGCTGCGTCATGCGTGTGAAGGATTTGTCGGCATAGCTGTAGTACATGCGGTCGTACTTCTCCTCGCCGCGGTTCCACATGGAGTAATAAATCATGTAGCCGCCCTTCTGGCCGTCGGGCCACTGGTAGGCGGGGTCCCAGAATATCTGCGGCGCCCACACGCGGTTGATGGTGCTCCAGTCTTTATACACGCTCTCTGCCTCGGGATTGCAGAAGATCTTTGGCCCCTGGCGGTAGTCGAAGCTGACAGAGGTCCAGTGTATCAGGTCGTCGCTCCTGAGCAGGTCGATGCCGTAGTTGTCCCACTCGCTCTGCTTGCCCAGGGCTTTGGTCATGCTGTTGTTCATGTCGGTGGTCACCATGAGGTAACCCTTGCCGTCGTAGGTGCGACAGATGTAGGCGTCGCGCTGGCCGCCCTCAATGCGGGCGTGCTCGCGGGGATTCATCACGGCATTACCCTCGAAGAGATCCTGATAGTTATAGCCGTCGCGGCTGATGGCGTAGGCGGTGTACTGACCGCGGTCGCTCATGTGGCAGTAGAGGTAGCCGTAGTCGCCCTTCTGCGGGTTCTGCGCCTCGACTGCGCTCATGAACAGAGAACAAAGAACAAATAATGTTTTTCTCATCGTAATATTTTTTAAGGGAAAAGAAATTAGAATTTCAGAAACGAATTACCGTAATAAACCATAATTTGTCCATAATAACCGTAATTTATATATTAAGGATATTAAGGTTAATTATGGTAATTCGTTTCAGAATTCATTTTAAGACTATTTGCTATGAATACATTATTTCTCATTGCTGAGACCAATTGGTGTAACTCTTATCCAGTCGGCTTCCACCCATCCGCGGTCGCTTTTAGCATCGCTCTCGGCGCTGACGAATCCGAACTTGGCACCAATCCACTTACCCTGCTTCATGGTGAAGGGCTCGCCAGCGATGGTGAACCGCTTGCCGTCGGCAGAGTAGCTGAAGGTGACGATGGGCTTGCCGCCATGGGGGGCGCCGGCCTCGGCATTGGTCACGGTGAGGCGCAGGTAGATGTCCTCGTGGATGGCGGGCTTGTAGTCGGTCTTGTCGGCGGCGGTGGGTTTCAGCGTGGCTATGACTTGCTCCGTCTGCGGCTTGCCCTTGTCGGCCTGCAGGCAGGTCATCCTCAGCAGTTGGAAAGCGTCGCCCTTGCGGCGGACGACGAGCGCCGAATAGTCGAGCCCCATCATGATGAGTCCGCCAAACTGGCCGTCGGCCTTCGATGTCAGACGTAGCTTCGTGGTGGCCTGAAACTCGTCGGCGGGCGTCTTCTGCAGCAGCATGTTGGGCACGAGGAAGAGGTTCTTCCAGCCCTCTGCCAGCTTATGCGTATAGATGCGCATGGTGCCGAAAGCCGTTGGCACGCCGAACTTCTCGTCGTAGTTAGCCTGCCACTGCCACTGCCGACCGATGGCAGGACCTTGAACCGGGGCATTGGAGGCTTGAGTGCTGGCCGTGGGCGTGAAGTTGAACTCGTCGCTCTCGGCGGGCGTCACCACCGTGGTAGCTGCCGCCTGCGGCTTCTTGTAGGTGGCTACGGGCGTGCCCTTGCGGCCCATCACCGGCCAGCCCGTGCTCCAGTCTACGGGATTGAGGTGTACCACGCGGCCGTAGGCCTCCTTGTCTTGGAAATGCAGGAACCAGTCTTCGCCGTATTTCGTGTGTACCCATCCGCCCTGGTGGGGGCCGTTGATGCGCGTCTTGCCCTGCTGCAACACCACCTTTGACTCGTATGGGCCGTAGGGTGACTTGGCGCGCATGGCCAGCTGGAATCCCGTGGGCACGCCGCCGGCGGGGCACATAATCCAGTACCAGCCGTCGCGCTTGTAGAACTTCGGCCCCTCGCAGGTGCGGTTCTCCGTGCCGTTGCCGTCGAAGACGATGACGGGCTGTCCAATAGGCCGTGTGCCGTCGGCACTGAGTTCGCGGACGGTGAGCACCGAGGCAAACTTGGCGCGCGAGTTGGCCCATCCGTTGACCAGGTAGCATCGGCCGTCGTCGTCCCACAGCGGGGTGGTGTCTATATATCCCTGTCCGCTGATAACGCAGACGGGCGTTTCCCATTCGCCGGCGGGGTCGCCGTTCTTGGTCTTCACCATCATCACGCCGTAGTCGGGGTCGCCCCAGTAGATATAATATTGGCCGTCATGATAGCGTATGGAGGGTGCCCACACGCCGTTGCCGTGCTGCGGTGTGGCGAAGTGCTGCTGCAGTTCGGGCATGCCGTCGTAGAGCGACTTCAGGGCATAGCCCACTATCTGCCAGTTCACCAGGTCGCGGGAGTGGAGGATGGGCAGTCCCGGCGTACACTGAAACGACGAGGCCGTCATGTAATAGTCCTCGCCCGAGGGTCCTACGCAGACGTCGGGGTCGCTGTAGTCGGCATTGATCACGGGGTTGGTATAGGTGCCGTCGCCGTTGTCGGGGCACCACACCTGTGAGCGGTACTGAGCTGCGGCAGGGCTGACGGCGAGCGAGCAGTTCATGGCTATCAGTGCTGCGAGCATGGTCCGCCTGTTGTTCATGTTAATTGGTAGTTTCTTCATAGTTATAATCATTATAATTTTCTTAGAGGCGTGAAAGCCTTAGTTGGTAGTTGCCGTTACTGTATTCTGTGCGCATCACCAGCTGCCGGTCGTCGTCGGTGGGCGAGAGTGCCAGCGCCACGTGACCCATGGTGCGCCGCAGGTTTATTTCTACGCAGGGGTGGAGGAAGGCGGTGGGTGATGGGTGATAGGTGGTGGGTGATGGGTGATAGGTGGTGGGTGATGGCTGGCAGTTGTTGCTCACTATCATCATGTCGACGCCGAAGGGTCCGGCGTAGCTGCCGTTAAAGACGGGGCTGAGCTCGTGGCAAATGTTTTCTTTTACGGTGTCGAGCAAAGCGACTGTTATATAGCGGCTTATCATTGCGCGCTTGGTGGCTTCCGTGGCTAGGATGTTGCCAGTGTAGGCACCGTTCTGGGTGTGGAAGAGCGACAGTCCGAGGTAGCTGATGGTGCCGCGTCCGTCGCTGTAGAACTCCATGGCGAAGTCTTTCACCTTATTATAATATGGCTCCACCATAACCGAGCCCTGTGTCTGTACGACGTTGCGGAACCAGCCTTGATGGTGAAGGGTGACGGGTGATGGGTGAAGGGAGGTATCTTTGGGGAGGGAGAGGAAGCGTAGGCCGCGGCCGCTGGACGACCAGGGAGCCTTCAGCACCAGGTGGCCGTAACGGTCGAGGAGTGCTTCAAGCTCCTCTAATGTTGTACATTCATACGCTTCGCCGACGGTGCTTGATGCCACGCTTGATAACTCGTCAGCAGCAGTGCCGCCCTCTCTGAGCTTTGCCAGCAGGCGGGCGGCGGTGCGGCGGTGCGACAGTTCGCGTATAGTGTCTAATTGCGATAGGGTAGGGAGCTGCTGCTCGCCTACGCCGCGGCGCAAGAGCAAGGCTCTCAGGGCGCTGTTCCAGCCCCAGGGGTTGATGCTGAGGTGTTGATTGGTTTCCCCCTTGTGGCTTAGTCCAGCGACAACGTTGCTATTGCTCGGTATAAAGGTTACTTTTGCTCCGTGCCATCGTTGCGAGTCTGTCAGTGTGTTGATTCTGTGCTGTAGCTTGTGCCACTGGCGTTGCGCCTGCTCCACGTCGTCGACCATGACGGCGTCTCCCTCCGCCGCCCAGATGGCAGGCAGGAATCCCAGGTCGTGGCGCAGCTGTCGCCCGGCGTGCGGCGCCGTGAAGTTGGCCAGTCCTGAGGCCAGCGCTATGTCGTGTTCGGGGTTAAAGATATGTAGTGTCATTATTATCTCACGGTCATGTGGAAGCAGCCCTGCTTGCGTTCGTACTTGATGTAGCATCGCCCCTGCTGGCGCATGTCGCGCAGCACTTCAGAAAGCACGTACTTCAGCGAGTCGTCGCGCACGCGTCGGCGCCGCGGTCCCTTTGGCGGCTCCACGGTTTCGTAGCGGTTGTAGCAGATGTCGAACGTCGTGCCGTAGAGGTGGCATGAGTTTTCCGTGGCGTTGCCGTTGAAGCGGCGCAGTTTCACCACGTCCTGTTGTGAGCGCAGCACGCTGGTGACGATGAAGCGGTGCAGGGGGATGCCCTTGACGTAAAGCGAGTCGAAGAACGCTTGGCCAATGTCGTGGAGCAGCAGGGCGGCGCGCGGCACGAGGTAGGGAATGCTCTGATAGAGCGGGTCTACGTGGTAGTAAGGCGAGGCCCCGATGTAGACGAGTTCCTTCTTGCGGGCCTCGGCGTCGATGCGGTCTTTGACGGGCGTCACCCCCCACTGCTGTGCGGCTACCAACTGCACGGCGTTGGTATCAGGGAAGCAGTCGGCAAAGCTGGGCACGCTGTAGATAGGGTGCTTCTTCGCGGGCTTGCTGATAGGCGCCTTGGCAGCCGTCGCCGGGGCCTTGGTGGCTGGTGCAGGATTGCTGTGAGCCACGTCGGGGAACACCACCCTGACCAGTGCCAGCAGCAGCGTCACGGCCAAATAGCCTAAAAGGAAGCGCTTCTTCGTCAGCTTCTTCTGCATAGTTCTTCAATTCTTCAATTTTTCAGTTCTTCAATTCTTCAATTCTTTAAGTTTCTTCTTGTAAGTCTTCTTCAGGCGGCGGATGGCACGGTTGCGCACCTGTCGCACACGCTCACGCTTCAGTCCAAGGTCTTCGGCAATTTCGGCCATGGTCTCGTGCTCGCGGTCCAGTCCGAAGAATCGGTTGATGATTTGCGACTCACGGCTGCTGAGGCTCAGCAGCGCAAACTCAATGGCGTGCTCGATGGCCTCGCTGTAGACGCGCTCGTCGGCCTGCGGCGCGTCGTGGTTGACGAGTACCGACAGCAGGCTCATGTTCGTGCGGTGACCCAGCGGCGCATCTACTGACAGCGCCTTGCTGGCTTGGCGCGCCGTGGGGGCGGCGTCGCGGGGAATCTTGTAGAGTCCGTTCTGCTCCTCAATGGCACGCTCTATCTGTCGCCGCACGTAAGGTGCAGCGTAGTTGACGAAGCGCGTGCCGCGGCGGGCGTCAAACTTCTGGGCAGCCATCATCAGGCCGATGTTGCCCTCGCTGACGAGGTCGTCCAGTTCGAGGCCCTGTCCTCGGTAGCTTGTGGCCAGTTTCACCACAAAGCGGAGGTTGGCCTCCACCAACTGGCCCACGGCGCGGCTGTCGCCCTGGAGGATGCGCTCCGAGAGGCGGCGCTCCTCATCGTCGCTGAGCAGCTCGTGGCGCCCGATGTCGTCTAAATATTTCGTTAAACTTTTCTCTGTCATATTAAAAAATGTATTAATGCGTGCAAAGATACTACTTTTTTCGTACTTTTGCGCTCAGTTATGAAAAGATTTATATTATTTTTATTGCTTGGCCTTAGCCTGACGGCTATGGCTGGTCGCCCCAAGGTGGGGTTAGTGTTAGGTGGCGGCGGCGCCAAGGGTGCCGCCGAGGTGGGTGTGCTCAAGGTCATTGAGAAGGCAGGCATACCCATCGACTACATTGCCGGCACGTCGATAGGCTCCATTGTGGGTGCCCTCTATGCCGCCGGCTACAGTGCCTCGGAACTGGAGACGCTCTTCTGCCAGCAGGAGTGGCTCACGCTGCTCACCGACCGCCGCGACGACATGGGCGGCGAGCCTTACAAGGTGAAGGACGGCGTGACCTATATCTTCGGGTTCCCCATCATGGGTACTATCAAGGAGGGTACCATCGGCGGCTTTGGCGTGATGCGTGGCGAAAAGGTAGAGCAGCTCATCGACTCGATGGCGTGCCGCAAGGGCTGTCAGAACTTTGAGCAGCTGAAGATTCCCTTCCGCTGCGTGGCCGCCGACTTCCGCCAGGCCGAGGAGATTGTCATCAAGAGCGGCAAGCTCTCTACGGGCGTGCGCGCCTCGATGGCCATCCCCGGTGTGTTCAAGCCTGTGAACTACGACGGCCGTAAGCTCGTTGACGGCGGCATGATGAACAACCTGCCCGTGGACGTGGTTAAGGCTATGGGTGCCGACATCGTCATTGCCGTAGACCTGCAGCAGAACGAGCAGAAGCCCAAGGAGCAGGACCTCGACTTGGGGATGGTCGGCGGCATTGCCGACATGCTGGGCTTTGGCGGCCTATTGAACTGGGTGGTCGCCCGTCCAGACTTCACCAAGCATGCCGAGAACGTGAAGCAGGCCACCGTCTATATCCGTCCGCCGCTGCCCGACAAGGCTGCTTCGAGTTTTGGCAATAAAAGCAGTGCCCACATGATCAAGGTGGGTTACGACGAGGCCATGAAGCACTGGGACGAGCTCGTCAAACTGAGCAACAAATTATAAGCCTGAAGGCTTTGAACCTTCAGGCTAAGTAAAAATCTTCGAGCTACGGAGTCTGCTTTAGGCGTAGAGCTCGGCCTTCTTGGCCTTGATGCTCTCGTCGTAGATATAGTCGTCGTATGTTGTCAGCTTGTCGATGGTGCCGTGTGGCGTGAGCTCAATGATACGGTCGGCCACGGTGTTGATAAACTCATGGTCGTGGGATGCAAAGAGGATATTGCCCTTAAACTGTATCAGGTTGTTGTTGAAGGCCTGAATCGACTCCAGGTCGAGGTGGTTCGTCGGGGTGTCGAGTATCAGGCAGTTGGCATTCTTCAGCTGCATGCGTGCTATCATGCAGCGCATCTTCTCGCCACCGCTGAGCACGTTGACATGCTTCAGCACGTCCTCTTCCTTAAAGAGCATACGGCCGAGGAATGACTTCATGGTCACCTCGTTGCCGGGCCCCCACTGCGAAAGCCAGTCTACGAGGTTCATCTCGCTCTGGAAGAATTCCGTATTGTCCAGCGGCAGGTAGGCCGTGGTGATGGTGACGCCCCACTTGTAGGTGCCGGCCTGCGCCTCGCGGTTGCCGTTGATAATCTCGAAGAGGGCGGTCATGGCCTTGGGATTGTGAGAGAGGAAGACGGTTTTCTGTCCCTTCTCGATGGTGAACGAGACATCGTCGAAGAGCACCGTGCCGTCGGCATCGACGGCCTTCAGGCCCTCCACCTCTAAGATCTGTGTGCCTGGTTCGCGCTCCATCTGGAAGATAATGCCGGGGTACTTACGCGTTGAGGGCGTAATCTCCTCCACATTGAGCTTCTCCAGCATCTTCTTGCGGCTCGTCGTCTGCTTCGACTTGGCCACGTTGGCCGAGAATCGGCGTATGAATTCCTCCAGCTGCTTGCGCTTCTCCTCGGCCTTCATCTTCTGGTTCTGGGCCTGGCGCAGGGCGAGCTGCGACGACTCGTACCAGAAGCTGTAGTTGCCCGAGAAGAGTGTCACCTTGCCAAAGTCGATGTCGACGGTCTGCGTAGAGACGGCGTCGAGGAAGTGGCGGTCGTGGCTGACCACGAGCACACACTGCTCCAGGTTCGACAGGTATTCCTCCAGCCACTGCACGGTGTCGAGGTCGAGGTCGTTGGTAGGCTCGTCGAGCAGCAGGTTGTCGGGATGGCCGAAGAGGGCCTTGGCCAGCATCACGCGCACCTTCTCGTTGTTAGAGATGTCGCTCATCTGCTTGTAGTGCTGCTCTTCCTTCACGCCGAGGTTCTGCAGCAGCTGGGCTGCCTCGCTCTCAGCCTCGTATCCGTTCATCTCGGCAAAGGCCATCTCCAGCTCGGCGGCGCGGTTGCCGTCGTCCTCAGTCATCTCGGGCTTTGAATATAGGGCTTCGCGCTCCTTCATGTTGTCCCACATGGGCTTGTGACCCATGAGCACGGTGTCCAACACCGTAAACTGGTCGTATTTGAAGTGGTCCTGCTCCAGCACCGACATACGCTCGCCGGGGAGCATCTCTACAGACCCCTTGTTGGGCTCCAGCTCGCCGCTGATAGCCCTCAGTAATGTTGACTTGCCGGCGCCGTTGGCACCGATAATGCCATAGATGTTACCACTTGTAAACTTCAGGTTCACGTCCTTATAGAGAACCTTCTTGCCAAACTGAATAGCCAGATTTGTGACTGTAATCATGTCTTTTCTTTATACTTTATTTATATTTGCGGCTGCAAAGGTACGAATAAGTGAGCGAAAAGCCAAATTTATTTGAGCTTTTCCGCGCTTGGTAGTGCCGCTTGCTTTACAAGGGGGCGCAAGCGCTCGAGCTTCGCTCGCTACCAAGGGGACGCGAGAACGAAAGTACCTTCGACCGTGTGGCCGAAGGTACGTAAGATAGATTATAAAGTTAATATTTCGGGTAGCCTCACGTGTTACAGCGGATAGTCCTCGAAGGCGTAGAGCACTGTTGAGAGATAGCGTTCGCCGGTGTCGGGCAGTAGTACCACCACCTTCTTGCCCTGATTCTCAGGGCGCTTGGCCACTTCGATGGCAGCATAGAGGGCTGCGCCCGAGGAGATGCCTACCAGCAGGCCTTCCGTCTGGGCCACCTCGCGGCCGGTGCGGATGGCGGCATCGTTTTCTACGTCGAACACCTCGTCGATGACGGCGCTGTCGTAGGTCTTAGGTATAAAGCCGGCACCAATACCCTGAATCTTATGAGGTCCGCTCTGTCCGCCGTTGAGCACCGGGCTTGACTTGGGCTCGGCAGCAATGATTTTCACGCCGGGCTTCTGCTCTTTCAGATACTTGGCCACGCCGCTGACGGTGCCGCCGGTGCCTACGCCGGCCACGAAGATGTCTACCGTGCCGTCAGTCTGAGCCCAGATTTCCGGGCCCGTCGTGGCATAGTGGCGGGCGGGGTTGGCGGGGTTCTCAAACTGCTGCAGGATGACGGCGCCAGGAATACTGTCGCGCAGCGCCTCGGCGGCACGTATGGCGCCTGGCATGCCGTCCTTGCCGCTGGTCAGGCGTACCTCGGCACCGTAGGCCTTCACCAGATTGCGGCGCTCTATGCTCATGGTCTCGGGCATGGTCAGTATCAGGTGGTAGCCCTTGACGGCGCTCACCAGTGCCAGTCCTACGCCGGTGTTGCCGCTGGTGGGCTCGATGATGGTGGCGCCGGGCTTGAGGATGCCCCGCTGCTCGGCGTCCTCGATCATGGACAGGGCAATGCGGTCCTTCACTGAGCCGCCGGGGTTGAAAAACTCTACCTTGGCAATGACGGGCGTCTTCAGACCTTTGGCTGCGGAATATTTGTTGAGCTCGAGTAGTGGGGTGTTGCCGATGAGCTCGGTCAGCTGTTTTGCAATCTTTGACATAGCAATTTATTTACAATTTACTTATTTACAATTTAATATTTATTTTCGTCGCTGCAAAGGTACGAATAATATTTTAAATCTTGTCCAGTGCCTGCGACAAATCTTCCAGAATGTCGTCTATGTGCTCCGTGCCTATCGACAGACGGATGGTGGCGGGTGTGATGTGCTGCTCGGCCAGCTCCTCGGGCGAGAGCTGCGAGTGGGTGGTGGTGGCGGGGTGAATGACGAGGCTCTTGACGTCGGCCACGTTGGCCAGCAGCGAGAATATCTGCAGGGCGTCGATGAATCGCCAAGCCTCCTCCTGGCCGCCTTTCACCTCGAAGGTGAAGATTGAGCCGCCGCCCTGTGGGAAGTACTTCTTGTAGAGCGCGTGGTCGGGATGGCTCTCCAGGGCGGGGTGGTTCACACGGGCTACCTTGGGGTGGCTGGCCAGGAAGTCGACCACCTTCAGGGCGTTCTCCACATGGCGCTCCACGCGCAGCGAGAGCGTCTCTACGCCCTGCAGCAGTATGAAGGCGTTGAAGGGCGAGATGGCGGCGCCGGTGTCGCGCAGCAGCACGGCACGGATGCGGGTGACATAGGCTGCGGCACCCACAGCCTCGGCGAAGACGATGCCGTGGTACGAGGGGTCGGGCTTTGCCAGGGTGGGATACTTGTCGGCGTTCTCCAGCCAGGGGAACTTGCCGCCGTCGACGATGACGCCGCCGAGGCTGGTGCCGTGGCCGCCGAGGAACTTCGTAGCCGAGTGTACCACGATGTCGGCGCCGTGCTCCAGGGGCCGGATGAGGTAGGGGGTGCCGAAGGTGTTGTCGATAATCAGCGGCAGGTGGTGGCGGTGGGCCACCTCGGCCACGCCCTCGATGTTGAGCACGTCGCTGTTAGGATTGCCGAAGGTCTCGGCAAACACGGCCTTGGTGTTAGGCTTGATGGCTGCCTCCAGTGCCTCCAGGTCGTTGACGTTGACAATGGTGTTCGTCACGCCCTGCGTAGCCAGCGTGTGGGTAATCAGGTTGTAGGAGCCGCCGTAGAGGTTGTCGGCTGCCACGATGTGGTCGCCGGCGCCGGCAATGTTCTGCAGGGCATAGGTGATGGCGGCGGCACCCGAGGCTACGGCCAGACCGGCTACACCGCCCTCAAGGGCTGCCACGCGGTCTTCAAACACGCCCTGCGTCGAGTTCGTAAGGCGGCCGTAGATGTTGCCGGCATCGCGCAGGCCGAAGCGGTCGGCGGCATGCTGGGAGTTACGGAACACGTAGCTCGTGGTCTGATAAATAGGCACGGCACGGGCGTCGGTGGCGGGGTCGGCCTGCTCTTGGCCTACATGCAGTTGGAGGGTCTCGAAACGGTAGTTCTTCTGTGTACTCATAACTTGGTTCCTTTCTTTTTTATTTAGTTGTTATTGTATTGATTTCACGCTGCAAAGGTACAACGTTTGGAACAGACAGCCAAATTACTAATGAAATACAGAAGATATATTTTATTATCCGTTTGTTTGTGGCGGTTTTTTCTATTTCAGTGCCTTTGTTCACCCCTTGACAGAATTTTTTTCTGCTGTCACTGTCTTCACTCGGTTGTAAGTGTTTGGTTTACAGTATTTTATAGTGGTGACGATAAGGGTGTCGAGGTGATAGTACTACGGCGTCGATTGGAATTTTTATTCCAGCCGTTGGAATTCTTATTCCAGCCGTTGAAATTCATGTCACCAACCGTCATCCGTCACTTTTATCGTCACCACCGTAACGTGCTGATTATAAGTTTGATGTGACGCTGTGACGATAATGACGATGATAAATCGGCTCAGTCGGATTTTCGTATCCTTTATACTGAGTTTTTCGCGAGGCGCCTTTTCGCTACTTCACCTGTACGATGCGGTAGCTTTTCTACAAACAGCCAAGCAAAAGGCAGATATTTCGATGAAATGCTTTGCGGATTACATTTTTTATCGTATCTTTGCAGTCAACTCTGGAAACGCGGGCGCCCTCGCCCGCATCAGTGTCGGGCGAGGGCGCCCGTGCTCCCAGGGAAATAATATTAATTTAGAAGAAGTATGGAAACATTAGACGATACAGACCTGCAGATACTACGTATACTGCAGAAGAACGCAAAGCTCACTACCAAAGAGCTGGCCGAATCCGTACACCTGACGCCTACGCCCGTGTTTGAACGGCAGAAGCGGCTGGAGCGTCAGGGGTATATCCGTAAGTATGTGGCAGTGCTCGACCCCGAGAAGCTGGGGCAGGGGCTGCTGGTGTTCTGCAAGGTGAAGCTCAAGCAGATCAACCGCGAGATTGCCGACGTGTTTATGCACCGCATACAGCGCATCGACGAGGTGACGGAGTGCTACAACACATCGGGCGATTACGACTATCTGTTAAAAGTACGCGCGCGGGATATGAAGCACTATCAGGAGTTTATCCTCAACAAACTGGGGGTCATAGAGAGCGTGGGGTCTATTGAGAGCACTTTTGTCATGAGTGAGGTGAAGCGGAACACCGGCATCAACTTGTGAAAATTGAAAAATTGAAAAATTAAAAAATTGTCGCGGCGAGGTTAACGACACAATTTTCCAAACAAATGACTCCCAAACAAATGACTCCCAAACAAATGGCTCCCAAACAAATGACTTCTAACTCCTTCTAACTCCTTTTAACTCCTTCTAACTCCTTCTAATTCTAACTCCTTCTAACTCCTTCAGACTCCTTCTAATTCTAACTCCCTAATAAACAATGGCAACAGTAGACGACAAGAAAGTTATTTTCTCGATGGTAGGTGTGAGCAAGACCATCCAGCAGAACCAGAAACAAGTGCTCAAAAACATATATCTCAGCTTCTTCTACGGGGCAAAGATAGGCATCATCGGTTTGAACGGTGCCGGTAAATCGACGCTGATGAAGATTATCGCCGGCCTGGACCAGCAGTACCAGGGGCAGGTGGTGTGGGCCCCCGGCTACACCGTAGGCTATCTGCCGCAAGACCCGCCCCTCGACGAGACGAAGACCGTGAAGGAGAACGTGATGGAAGGCGTGCAGCACGTTTACGACGCGCTGGCCGAATACGACGAGATCAACGTGAAGTTCGGGCTGCCCGAATATTACGAGGATGCCGACAAGATGGACCGCCTGATGGCGCGCCAGGCCGAGCTGCAGGACGTGATCGACGCCACCGACGCGTGGAACATGGACTCGAAGCTCGATCGCGCCATGGCCGCGCTGAACTGTCCGCCGGGCGACTGGCCCGTCACCAACCTCAGCGGCGGCGAGCGCCGTCGCGTGGCGCTGTGCCGCCTGCTGCTGCAGAAGCCCGACGTGCTGCTGCTCGACGAGCCTACTAACCATCTCGACGCCGAGTCGATCGACTGGCTCGAACAGCACCTGCAGCAGTATGAGGGTACGGTCATCGCCGTCACCCACGACCGCTACTTCCTCGACGACGTGGCAGAGTGGATCTTGGAGCTCGACCGCGGCGAGGGCATACCCTGGAAGGGCAACTACACCAGCTGGCTGGAGCAGAAAAGCCAGCGGCTGGCCCAGGAGGAGAAGCAAGCCTCAAAGCGCCGCAAGACCCTGGAGCGCGAGCTGGAGTGGGTGCGCATGGCGCCCAAGGCCCGCCATGCCAAGGGTAAGGCCCGATTGAACTCCTACGAGTCGATGCTCAACGAGGAGCAGAAGCAGAAGGAGGAGAAGCTGGAGATATTCATCCCCAACGGTCCGCGACTGGGCAACAAGGTGATTGAGGCCGAGCACGTGGCCAAGGCTTACGGCGAGAAGATATTGCTGAACGACCTGAACTTCATGCTGCCGCCTAACGGCATCGTGGGCGTCATAGGACCCAACGGTGCGGGTAAGACCACCCTCTTCCGCCTCATCATGGGCTTGGAGCAGGCCGACGCCGGCACCTTTGCCGTGGGCGAGACGGTGAAGCTCTCCTACGTAGACCAGCAGCATAAGGATATCGACCCCGGAAAGTCGGTCTATCAGGTGGTGAGCCAGGGCAATGAGACCATCCGCATGGGTGGCAAGGACGTCAACGTGAGGGCCTACCTGTCGCGCTTCAACTTCAGCGGTGCCGACCAGGAGAAGAAGTGCGGCGTGCTCAGCGGCGGCGAGCGTAACCGTCTGCACCTGGCCATCGCCCTGAAGCAGGAGGGCAACGTGCTGCTGCTCGACGAGCCTACCAACGACATCGACGTCAACACCCTGCGCGCCCTGGAGGAGGGTCTGGAGGCCTTCGCTGGCTGCGCCGTCGTCATCAGTCACGACCGCTGGTTCCTCGACCGTATCTGCACCCATATCCTCGCTTTCGAGGGTGCCCAGGGCTATGGCGAGCCGGGCAGCGTGTACTACTTTGAGGGTAACTTCAGCGAGTACGAGGCTAACAAGGCTCAGCGCTTAGGACTGGACGAACCCAAGCGTGCCCGCTACCGCAAACTGATGGAAGATTAGTGAGATAGAAGGTTCTGAAAGTTTAGTGTGGAAGGATAGTCGTTTTTTGAAAGACAGATAAAAACCGTAAAAACCGATAAAAACCTTATACTGTCGGGTTACATTATTTTTTCCTGTTTTTCTTGTTTTCCCCTGTTTTTCAAAAGCGAAGGTTCGCCCCATATAGAATCTTGTATAACCAGATAGAAATGCGGGGATGCATGGCTGCGCCCCGCTTTTTTGTGCAATTCATCGTCAAAAGTGTCCTGTTTTGCATAAAAAGCGTGTTAATAAATAAAAAACTATTCGTAGTGTGTCTAGTTTTTATTAAAAAATGTGTAACTTTGCGGCCGCAAAACAGGTAAGAAGAGAAATGAATGATATAACCGTCGTGAAGGCCGACAGCAAAGAGCGCCTCAATGACTTTCTGAGCATCCCCGACAGCATATACCGCGAGATACCGCAGTATGTGCCAGATTTTGAGTCGGACGTGCGCGCGCTCTTCGACCCGAAGAAGAATGCCGGCTTGGAGTTCTCGGCCGTTCAGCCTTTCGTGGCCTATCGCGGTGCAGAGCCCGTAGGGCGCATCGTGGGCGTGGTCAACCGCAAGGCCAATGCCACGTGGGGTACGCGGGTGGTGCGCTTCTCCATGATAGAGTTTATCGACGACGGCGCTGTAGCCCGAGCGCTGTTCCAGACCGTTGAGGAGTGGGGTAGGGCACAGGGCATGACCACCCTGCAGGGGCCGATGGGCATTACCGACTTCGACAAGGAGGGCATGCTCGTAGAGGACTTTCAGCTTATGGGCTCGATGACAGCCTACTATAATCCCGACTATTATCCCAAGCACCTGGAGCGGCTGGGCTTCGAGAAAGAGGTAGACTGGCTGCAGGTGCGCATTAATATCCCTGCCGAGGTGCCTGCTAAGTATGCGCGCGTGGCCGACTATGCGCGCACGAGCGTAGGTCTGCGGGTGAAAAAGGTGAGCCACAGGGCCGTGCTCCGCGGCGGCTACGGCCAGAAAATCTTCGACCTCCTGAACCAGTCGTATGCACCTATCTTCGGTTTCTCAGCACTGTCAGACAAGCAGGCGCGCAGCTTCCTGCTGAAATATGTGCCGCTGCTGGACATGGACCTCGTGCCGCTGGTAGAGAATGAGCAGGGCGAGCTCGTGGGCATCGCCGTGACGCTGCCCAGCCTGGCCGGAGCCCTGCAGAAGTCGCGCGGACGGCTGCTGCCTTGGGGGTGGTTCCACTTGCTGCGCTCCATGTGGCTGCGCAACGAGGGTAGTGTAGAGATGCTGCTGGTGGCTGTGCGTCCCGACTATCAGGGGCTGGGTGTCAACGCCCTGTTCTTCGACGACCTTATACCTATATATAATAAGAAAGGTATACAGTGGGCGGAAACCGGGCCGCAGCTGGAGGACAATGTCCGCGAACTGTCGCAGTGGAAACCCCTGAAGCCCGAGTTCGTCAAGCGCCGCCGCTGCTTCCGTAAAGAATTGTAAATAGACAAAAGTCGCAGAATAAATTGTAAATTGTAAATCGTCAAATAGTAAATTATATCGATGGAAAGAAGAGTAGTTATCACAGGCATGGGCATCTGGTCGTGCATCGGCACGACGCTCGACGAGGTGCGCCAGTCGCTGTATGAAGGGAGGAGTGGAATCATTTTCAGTCAGGAGCGTAAGGACGCCGGTTTCTGTTCGCCGCTGTGTGGCAACGTGCCCAAGGCCGACCTGAAGAAGGTACTCAGCCGCAACCAGCGGCAGCCGATGCCTGAAGAGGCTCAGTATGCTTATCTGGCAACAGTTCAGGCACTTCAGCACGCCAAGCTCGACCAAGACTATATCGACAGTCATGAGGTGGGCGTTATCTATGGCAACGACTCCGTAGCCGAAGCTACGATGGTAGCCCTCGACAAGTTCCGTCAGGCAGGCTCCACGGCAGCCTGCGGCAGTGGAGCCATATTCCAGTCGATGAACTCGACGGTGACGATGAACCTGGCCACGCTGTTCCACCTCAAGGGTATCAACCTGACGGCCTCGGCCGCCTGCGCCTCGGGTTCGCAGGCCATCGGACTGGGTTTCTTGCTCATCAAGAACGGCCTGCAGGACTGCGTCATCTGCGGTGGTGCCGAAGAGAACAATATGTATGGCATCGCCTCGTTCGACGGCCTGCAGACATTCTCCAAGCGCGAGAACGACCCCACGCGCGCCAGCCGTCCCTTCGACAGCCAGCGCGACGGCCTCGTGCCCAGCGGTGGCGGCGCCACACTCGTCATCGAGAGCTACGAGCATGCCGTGAAGCGCGGCGCACCCATCCTGGCAGAGATTATGGGATGGGGATTCTCGGGCAATGGCGACCATATCTCTACGCCCAACGTTGAGGGTCCTTCGCGCTCTTTAGAGCTCTGCTTTGCCAGCGCCGGCGTGCAGCCCAAGGACATCGGCTATGTCAACGCCCACGCCACGTCGACACCCATCGGCGACGCGCGCGAGGCTCAGGCTATCGCTCGCGTCTTCGGCGACTACCGCGTGCCCGTGACGTCGACTAAAGGACAGACGGGTCACGAGATGTGGATGGCTGGCGCCAGCGAGATTATCTACTCGCTGCTGATGATGAAGAACGACTTCATCGGCGGTTCGCTCAACTTTGAGAACCCCGATGAGCAGACGGCCTGCATCAACGTGCTGCCGGAAACCATTGAGAAGCACTACGATATGTTCCTGAGCAACTCATTCGGATTCGGAGGCACCAACTCGACGCTCATCGTGCGCAACATGTAATTGTCATGTCATCACGTTATCACGAAAGAATAAGCATTATAATAACCCAACAGAAATTATGAAAACAAGAGAAGAAATCAAGACGCAGGTAAACAGCCTGCTTGCAGAAGAGTTTGAAATCGAAGAGAGCGAGTTCCTGCCCGAAGCCTCGCTGAAGGAAACCCTCGGCCTGGACAGCATCAACCTGGTAGACCTCATCGCCCTGGTGCAGTCAACCTACAAGATCACCATCCCCGTGGCCGACCTGCCCAAGATTCAGACCTTCGACAACCTGTACGACTACATTGAGCAGCACCTGAGCTAAATGAAGACGTTTTCGGGTGAAGACATCAAGCTGCTCATACCGCAGCGCTATCCTATGATGATGGTGAGCACCTTCGAGGCCACTGGCGACGAGTCGGCAGCCACCACACTCACCATTAGCAAGGACAACTACTTCCTGCTGCCCGGCGACGACATGTCAGAGACGGGGCTGATTGAGCATATCGCGCAGTCAGCCTCGGCGCTGGCAGGGTTCAAGGCCCTGCAGACGGCAGACAGCGAGGCGGCGCCCGTAGGGCTGATAGGCGAGGTGAAGCACTTTACGTGCCACCGCCGTGCCCGTCGGGGAGAGACCGTCAGTACCAAGGTAGAGTTTACTTTCAGCTTCGGCTCGGCCACCCTGCTCAGAGGCGAGAGCCGCGTCGGCGACGAGCTGATAGCCGAGGCCGACATGAAAATATTCCTGCAGTAACAGCGTCATGCGCTGGGAAAGGTAAATACACAGCCCTTATGAAGGGAAAAAACAAATACAATGACTGAACTGTTTATCAGGATATACCGCTATTTCCGATGTCATCGCGCCGTCTGCTGGCTGTCGATGGTGGTATTGTTTGGCTGCTTCGGGTTCTTTGCCACGCGTATCCACCTGGAGGAAGATATTGATAAACTCATGCCGTCGTCGAAGAATGAGGACGGCACCACCAAGCTGGCCTTTGCCAGCCTGAAGATAAAAGACATGACGTTTGTCACCTTTGAGTTGGCCTCACCCCCAACCCCTCTCCAAGGGGATAGTGGGGTAGATACGCTGGTGGCGGTGTGCGACGCGTTCGTAGACTCGTTGCTCGCGGTCAACGGCGACTCCGTCATCGACAACATCTTCTACAGCCTGCCCGACGAGCTGATGACCGACGGCATAGCCTATCTGACGGAGCACTTGCCGGCATATATCGACACTGCCTGCTATGCCGCCTTTGACACCTTGCTCACCCGTGAGCACATGGTCCGCCAGATGATGCAGAACCGCGACGACCTGGAGGGCGAGTTTGGAAGCATGTTCCCCGAACTGATACAGACCGACCCTATAGGCATGCGCGAGGTGCTGGCCAAGCAGATGGCGCCGCTGCTCAATGCCGGCGGCGGTAGCTATAAGACTATCGAAGGCCACTTTTTCGTGCCCGACTCCACGGTGTGCGTGGCTTTCCTCACGCCCCACTTCTCATCAACGAATACGGGTCAAGGCTCGGCCCTCTTTCAGCGCATGAACGCCCAGATTGAGCGCTTTGCCGCAGCGCATCCCGCCGTGCGCATCAGCTATCACGGCACCCCCGCCAGCGGATATTATAATTCCACACAGATCAAGCACGACCTCACCACCACCATCAGCGGCGCCCTGCTGCTGGTGCTCCTTCTGCTGATGTTGTTCTTCCGCCGGTGGGACACCATCCCGTTGCTGCTGCTGCCTGTCGTCTTCGGCACGCTCTTCGCCCTGGCCATGATGTACTGGCTCAAGGGGCAGTTCTCCCTCTTAGCCCTTGGTATCGGCGGCGTGGTGCTGGGCGTGGCTATGAGCTATGTGCTCCATGTGCTCACCCACCGTCGCTATGTCAGTGACGTGGAGCAGCTGTTGCGCGACCAGGTGAAGCCCGTGCTCCTAGGATGCCTGACGACCATAGGCTCCTTCGCCGGACTCATCTTCATCAAGACCGACCTGCTACAGGACTTCGGACTATTTGCTGCTTTTGCCATCCTGGGTACCACACTCTTCAGCCTGACTTATTTGCCGCAGTTCTTCAAGAGCGTAAATTCCGTTGATAGTCAAGGCGACAATGCCGAGATGCCAAAGGAGAATGAAAAAATAGCCACCATCATCAACTACCCTTTCCACAGCAACAAACCGTTGCTGGCAGCCATCCTCGTGGTGCTGGCTGTCAGCGTGGGTGCTTACCTCTGGAAGGGTACGCAGTTTGACGCCGACATGCACAACCTGGGCTACGAGGCCCCGCTGACGGAACATTCAGAGACGCTGCTCCGCGACAAGACCTATACCGGCGATAAGCAAAAGTACTTTGCCAGCAAGGGCGCCACGATGGAAGAAGCCATCAGTAACTTTGCCGTCCTCGACCGCAAGCTCGACTCTCTGCATCGGCTGGGGCTGGTGAAAGACTATACACGCACCAATCAGGTGTTTGTGTCGCTCAAGCAGCAGCAGGAGCGTATCGATGTCTGGCACCGCTACTGGACAGAGCCTATAGCACAATCGTCTGCCACTGACGGACAGGGAGAAACACGCCTGATGCTCGTTCGCCGCCTGATAGCCGAGACGGCACCGCAGGCAGGCTTGCGGGCAGAAGCCTTTGAGACCTTCTTTGATGCCGCCACCGCCGGCTACGAGCCTGACGCCCTCTATGACGCCGAGCTGATACCCCGTGGCTACCAGTCGACGCTGATGGAAGAGAGCTATGGCGGCGACTTCCTCTGCTTTACCTCCGTGCGCTGCCAGAACGACTCCGTACGTAGCAGCGACAGCGACTATATGCGCATCTGCGACGCCGTGGCCCAGGATCCCAACCTGCTGGTGCTTGACACCTATTATTATACTACTGACACACTGCTGCAGATGAGCAGCGACTTCGACGTGCTGCAATGGTTGTCAATGCTCTTCGTCTTTGTGGTGTTGCTGCTGAGCTTCCACCTGAACTGGCGGTTGGCGCTGCTGGGATTCATGCCCATCCTGCTGAGCTGGCTGGTGGTGCTGGGTGTGATGAATATCTTCGACGTGAGGTTCAACCTCATCAGCATCATTATCTCGACGTTCATCTTCGGCATCGGCGTCGACTACAGCATCTTCGTCATGAACGGCCTCACGGGCAGTGACCCGCGACTGCTCACTTACCATAAGGTGGCCATCCTGCTCAGTGCCATGATTCTGGTTATCACCGTCAGCAGCATGCTTCTGGCTGGTCATCCTGCTATCCGCTCCGTAGGCTTCTCTACGCTCGTAGGTTTGCTCTCGGCGGTCGTCTTGTCCTACGTCCTCCAGCCGGCGGTCTATAGAAAGTTGAAAGGTGAAGGGAGATAATCTCTTCGCGGCAAGGTCATAAATCGTAAATCGGAAATATCGTAAATCGAAAATAAATCGTAAATTGTAAATAGTTAAATAGTAAATGAAAGCGGTTGTTATCGGTAGTGGTTTTGGCGGACTCGCCAGTGCTTTGCTGCTTGCCAAGGCTGGCTGCAAGGTGGTGGTGCTGGAGCGTCAGCACCAAGCCGGCGGATGCCTGCAGAGCTACCGGCGGGGGGAGCACTGGCTCGACACCGGTCTGCACTACGTAGGAGGACTGGCAGAGGGACAGACCCTGCACAGCCTCTTTGACGAGCTGGGACTGATGAACCTGCCGTGGCGGCGGCTGGATGCCGATGGCTTCGACCGTGTGACCATCGGTGGTGAGACGTTCTGCTATGCCGAGGGCTACGACCGTTTTGCAGAGACACTGGCAGAGAATTTTCCTCAGGAGCGTGACGCCCTCTACAGGTATACCGACCTGCTGCGCCATCTGCCGTCGATACAGGAGATTGGCGAAGTGTCGGCCTATAGTTACTTGACGGAGAACTTCCGCGACCCGCTGCTCATCAACGTGCTGGCTGGCACAATGCTCAAGACGGAACTGCGGCGCGAGTCGCTGCCGCTCTTCCATTTCGCCCACGGACAGAGCAGCTTCATACAGAGCAGCTGGCGACTGGCGGGCGAGGGCAACTTGATGGTGGAGCAACTGCTCAGTGGCATCGTGTTCCACGGAGGCGAGTTGTACTTAGACTGCGAGGTGGACGAACTTATCGAGCGCGACGGGCGCATTGTGGCAGCCCACTGCAACAACGGCTTGGAGGTGGAAGGCGACGTTTTTATAAGCGACGTGCACCCAGCCCAGACTTTCAGCATGGTCAAGGAGAGCCAGGTATTGAAACGACTCTTTCGCCGACGTATCAGCACGCTCGACAACACCATGGGCATGTTCACTGCCTCGCTGGTAATAAAGCCGCACGCCCTGAAGTACTTTAACCACAACAAGTTTGTCTATAGGCGTGCTAATGTGTGGGACGAGGTACGAGGTATGAGGTACGAGACACGAGGTGCGAGGTACGAGGTTGACCGCGTGATGGTCAGTGCCCGTGTGCCGGAAGACGGTGACGATAATGTAGAGCTGATAGACCTGCTGACGCCGATGCCGTGGGCGATGTGCCAGCAGTGGGAGCAGACCTCCGTAGGCCGCCGTGGCGATGACTATAAGGCAATGAAGCAACAGATAGCTGAGGCCTGCATAGCGCTGGCCGAAGAGGTGATACCAGGCTTAGGGGCGATGGTCGACAAGATATATACCAGTACGCCACTGACCTATCGCGACTATACGCTCACGCCCCAGGGCTCGGCCTACGGTCTGCGCAAGGACTGTCGTTCGCTGCTGACTACCAGCCTGTCGGTGCGCACGCCTATCGCCAACCTGCTACTCACCGGACAGAACGTGATGCTCCACGGCTTGGAAGGCGTAGCCATGACTGCCAAGGCCACCGCTGATGTTCTGGTGAAGGGTGAAGGGTGATTACCTCTCCGCGGTAAGGTAATAAATCGAAAATATCGGACACGAGCTTTGCTCGCTTGCCTAAGCAAGAAATCGAAAATATAGAAAATACAGTAAATCGAAAATTAGAAGAGGTATGAAGAAAGTATTATTGCTGATAACGCTGCTGGCCCAGTTGACGCTGGCCGTAGCTCAGAATGGCGACTTCCAGAAGGCTGTTGCCCGTTATAAGAGTGCCAAGACCGTGACGGCCACCGCCACTAAGATTACTCATAGGGCTGCCCTTGCCAATGACGAGACGGCCACGGGTAAGCTGCTGATGAAGCAGCCGTCGGAGGTGGGTATCACCATGGACGGCGGTAAAGAAGGCCTGCTGATGCAGGGCAACAAGTTTACCATGACTGTGAAAGGTAAGAAACACTCCACCGACAGCCAGAAGAACCGCCAGTTTGTCACCTTCCAGGCCGTCTTTGAGAGCATCCTTGCCGGCGGAGCCAAGGACATCAGCCAGCTCTCTGACCTGACGATGAACCGTCAGGGGCAGCAGCTAGTGCTCACCATCACCCCCGTGGCTGCCACAAAGAAGGAGGCCCGCCGCATGCTCTTCACCTCGTTTACGCTGACCATAGACACCAAGACCTCGGAGCTGCGCTCGCTGCGCATGAACGAAAAGGCCGGCAACTACACCGAGTATAAGTTTACTAATTTCTCATTTAAATGACCCAATACTTTTCCCAGCGGTCTCCGCTGCCACTGCTGCAGAGGCAATGCAAATCACTGTGGCTCACTCTCCTGCTGATGCTGCTGACACTTTCCGTGAGCGCCCAGCAGCAACCGCTGACGGGTGTCGTAACCGATGCTGACACAGGTGACAGCATCGGTTTTGCCAGCGTGGTGTACGAAGGTCACCACATTTCGGCCATAGCCAACAGTATCGGCCACTACCGCATCAACCGCCATATAGGCTGGAACCTCACGTTCAGCGCCGTGGGCTATAAGTCGCGCATCGTCCGCATCAGCGAGAAGACCAAGGCGCAGCTCAACATCAGCCTGAAGCCTGACAAACGCCAGCTGTCGGAGGTTACCGTCAAGGCCCGTCGCAACCGCTATAGCCGAAAGAACAACCCCGCCGTAGACCTAATGCGCCGCGTGGTGGCAGCCAAGAAGAAGACCGACCTGGGCGTTAACGACTATTACCAGTATCAGAAGTATGAGAAAATCACCTTGGCCTTCAATGACCTGAAGCCCGAGCAGCTAGAGCAGAAACCCTTCAGCAACCATCCGTGGCTGCTGGACCAGGTAGAGACCAACAGCTATACGGGCAAGATGGTGCTGCCCGTAAGTGTTGACGAGACGGTGTCGCAGAAAATCTATCGCCGTGAGCCGCGCTCGGAGAAGACCATCATCCAGGGACAGACATCGACGGGCGTCAACGACCTCTTCCAGACTGGCGACATCATCAATACCGTGGTGAAGGATGTCTTTACCGACGTAGACCTCTATCAGGACCGCATCCGGCTGCTGCAGTATCCCTTTGTGTCGCCCATCTCCGAAGAAGGTATCAACTTCTACCGCTTCTATATTGAGGATACCCTGCAGATAGATCGCGACTCGTGCATACACCTGCACTTCCTGCCCAACAACCAGCACGATATGGGATTCCGTGGCGACATCTATATTCTCAACGACTCGACGCTGCACCTGCGCAGGGCGCAGTTGACAGTGCCTAAGCAGAGTACAGTGAACTTTGTCGAAGAGATGCAAATCATGCAAGAGTATAAGCAGCTGCCCGATGGCCAGTGGGTGCTGTCAAAGGACGACATGGTGACAGAGCTCAGCCTCTTTGGCTTTGTGCTCAGCAAAGCTAATGTGACGCGTACCACACGACTGTCGGACTACTCGTTTGACCCCGTGCCGAAGAAATTGTTTAAGGGGATGCAGAAAGAGGTAACAGAAGCCGATGCTCAGATGCGTGACGAAGACTTCTGGAAGCAGTACCGCCAGGTGGAGCTTACCAAGAGTGAAAGCCGCATGGACAAGTTTATCAACAATATTGAAAACATAAAAGGCTTCAAGTACGTCATTTTCGGACTGAAAGCACTTTTCGAAAACTCCGTGGAGACAAGTACGCCCAACTATATTGATATTTGTCCGGTGAACACAATCTTGACGCGTAACTTCGTTGACGGATGGCGCAGCCGCATTAGCGTGAAGACCACTGCCAACCTCAACAAGCACCTCTTCCTCTCAGGCTACTATGCCCGCGGATGGGGCTCTCACCGCAACTATTACAATATTGAGGGCACCTATTCGCTGAACCGCAAGAAATACTTGCCTCATGAATTTCCGCGCCGCACGCTGACGGTGTCGTCATCACGCGACGTATGCTCGCCCGGCGACCGCTTTATGGATACCGACAAGGATAACTTCATGGTAGCCTTGAAGTGGGCCGAGACTAACAAAATGATGTTCTACGACCGCCAACAGGCCACCTTCGAGTATGAGACCGACTGGGGACTGAAGCTTACCCTCAGTGGTAAGCGTGAAGAGAATGAGGCCTGCGGCGCCATGTCGTTTGAAACCATGGACAAGCCGCGGCAGAACCTCAACCGCCGCACCGGCAATGGCGAGTACCTGCGCACCACCGAGGTAACGGGTCGCCTGCGCTATGCCCCTGGCGAGACGTATATCAACAACAAGTTGCGCCGCCGCGTCATCAACTTCGACGCACCGGTGTTCAGCATCGCCCATACCCGCGGATTCAACGACGTGCTCGGCGGTGACTATAACTATAACTACACCGAGGCACATATCTATAAGCGCTTCTGGCTGGGCAGCAGCTGGGGTAAGATTGACGCCCACATCAAGGCCGGCATACAGTGGAACCAAGTGCCTTATCCCTTGTTGGTGCATCCCGCTGCCAACCAGTCGTACATCATCCTGCCCGAGACCTTCAGCTGTATCAACACCATGGAGTTTGTCAACGACCGCTATGCCTCGTTGATGCTCTCATGGGATCTCAACGGCAAGATCTTCAACCGACTGCCTATTATCAAGAAGTGGAATCTGCGCGAGTTCATCGCCATCCGTACCCTCTGGGGCGACCTCAGCGACAAGAACAACCCGCTTTTGCCTGAGAATGTCGGCAATCCACGGTTGATGTACTTCCCAGAGGGTGTCAACGTGATGGACCCCTCAAAACCCTATGCAGAGCTGGTCTTAGGCGTCCACAACATCTTTAAGTTCTTCCATGTGGAGTATGTTCGACGACTGGCTTACAACGACCTGCCTACCTCGCCCAAGTGGGGTATGCGCTACGTCATTGCTTTCAGCTTCTAAGTGGAAAGATGTATCGGGGACATAGCTGCAGACTTTTTGCTGCTCTATGCCCCCGATACCTGTTTATGCTCCCACCATATACGGATTGTAGCGTAGCTCGTCGGCGATGGTGGTAGCTAGTCCATGGCCAGGATAAACCTTGGTGTTGACGGGGAGTTTGGCTAGCAGTTGCAGACTGTTGGTCATTTGTGTCCAGCTGCTGCGAGGAAAGTCTGTGCGGCCGATACTCATGCGAAACAGCGTGTCGCCGGAAAAAGCCACACCCTCGGTCTCGCAGTAGAAAGTCACGGAGCCGGGCGTATGGCCCGGGGTAGGCAGCACAGCAAACTGATGGTTGCCAAAAGTAATGATGTCGTCAGGCGCCAGTAAGGAGCCTACGGGAGCCACCTCGCCGTCATAGTCAAATTCCAGCATGTCGCGCGCCTGCTTTTTGAGGTCCATCAGTTCCAGGTCTTCCTGTGCCACTTCGGGCTTCACGCCAAAGGTGCGCCAGATAGTGTCATTGCCAAAATTATGGTCAAAGTGGCCGTGGGTACACAATAGGTGTACAACCTTCAGCTGGTGCTGCTGTATGTAGCTGACAATAGCATTACGTTCCTGCTCATAGAAGGCACCACAGTCAATGATGACGGCCTCGTTACTCTCGTCGCTTACCACGTAGCAGTTCTCCTGCAGCATGTTTACCTCAAATCGTTTGATGTTCAGCATGTCTTATCATTATTATAATGGCAGATATACCACATTCTTTTCCTTAAACCATTCTTCGCAGAAGAAGTTGCTGATAGGGTCTACCTCAACAAACCGCTGAAAGGGTTGAACCTCGGCCTGTAAGTCGCCGCCTTTTAAGCAGATTATTCCGTTGCCAAGAACATTACGCTGACTCTTGCTGATGTTCTTGCGTACAATCTTTACCAGGTCGGGTAGGGGCATGACGGCGCGACTCACCACAAAGTCGAATTTCCCCTTCTCGTCCTCGCCCCTCAGGTGTTCGGCTTTGCAGTTGGTCAGTCCTATGGCTGTTGCTACCTCTTGAGCTACGCGAATCTTTTTTCCCGTACCGTCAATCAACTTGAAGTGGCATTCGGGAAACAGGATGGCCAGCGGGATGCCAGGGAAGCCGCCGCCAGTGCCGAAGTCGAGAATCTCAGTGCCAGGGCGGAAATGTATGGTCTTGGCAATGGCCATCGAGTGGAGCACGTGGTGCTCGTAGAGGTTGTCAATGTCCTTACGCGATATAACGTTGATCTTGGCGTTCCACTCACGGTATAGGCCGTCCAACATCTCCAGTTGCCTTTGCTGTGTGGTGCTGAGGTCGGGAAAGTATTTCTTGATTATTTCCATATCTTTTTCAAGTCATCTTTACTGATTGTGAGCTCTACCAAACCATAGGCGTATGGTGCTATTTCATAAGGATTATAGACGAAGGTGACGTCATCGCTGCCTAAAACGAAGTTCTCTGTGGCGAACATGTCCATGGCATAAAGATAGCCTTTCTCTCTCAGGTCGTCGGCGTCTTCAGCTCCCGCCTGTTTGATAAGCGCCTGTAGCAGCAGTTCGCATAGTTGCTGTTCAAAGCCGGGTACGAAGATGTCGCTCAGCGTGATGCGCTGTCCCGTCTTGTTGTTGAAGTTAAAGAACAGCTCCTGTTGTATGCCGTGAGCACCGCCTTCATAGTAGTCAATCACCGCCTTATACACCGTTACGTCATCATGCCGGTCTGCTATTTCGCTGTTCACATGATAGTGATATTCATACCAGGCGCGCTTGAGCTCGTCGTCACGGTCTTCGCGGTAGAGCGGTACGATGTTCTTAGTGTATTCGGCAGTATATTTGTTGGCAAAAGAGTCGGCAGCTTGTTGCAGGGAGATTCCTTCCATGTAAAAAAGCTCGTGGGTGAGAGCGTCGTTGATGACTTTTGCAGCACTAGTGCTGTCGCCCTTGGCCGCCGCCACCTCTATACGTACACTGCACTTAGGAGCGTCGGTCTCCTGACCGGCGCTCACGCTTTTTTCTACCTTGACGGTTTCGAAGGCCAATTCTGCACTCTTCTCAGAACCGCCACAACTGCTTAGCAAAGAAATGGCGGCAATAGCCGCCATAACTGTTTTCCTCATGATTTAATTTCCTCCGTGAGTAGTTATTTGTTCAGGTCTGGCTATAATATGTATTTCTGTGCAAAGATATACATAATAATCCTCTTCTCCAAATATTTTTTGAGTTATTTCTGTGAATGTCAATACAGTTCGCGGGGCATGAGCTGTTGGGCTCGCTCAAAATCTTCTGGTGTATCCAGCTCATAGGAGAAGTAGCTGGTGGTGTCTACCACGCGGAAGGTATGGCCTTGCGGAATAAGGCGCTCGAAAGCGCGCTCATAAAAGATGTTAATAAGCCCCTCGCGTTCTATCATGAGGTTGAGCTCGCGGTAGAGAGCAGTGCTATACTCGGCCGTGATTTTCTCTATGCCTACCGACTCGCCGATGGCGTCTTCCGGGCGGCAGGTCTTGCTAATCTCAGTGATGCGGCCGCAGGCGTCAACGCACACTTTCATCTCCTCGTCGCCCAGTTCATGACGGTTGACGGCCAGTGCAGACTCCGCCTCTGAGGCTATGCGCACCACGGCAGCGGGGTCGCAGAGGATGTCGCTGTCCATCAGCAGAAATTCCTGACCGCTGACCACTTGTCCTGCCATCCAAAGAGAGTAGATATTGTTGTTGTGCTCGTAATCGGCATTATGCAGGAATGTCACCGTGGGTGATAGGTGTTGGGTGATGGTTGAGAGATAGTCGTTGAGGAAGTGACGTATCTGCTCAGCCCTGTAACCGGTAACGACAACAAACTCCCGTATGCCGGCCTGCAGCATGGCATCGACGGTACGTTCCAACAACGTGCGCTCGCCTACCTTCAGCAGGCATTTGGGCTTAGTATCAGTAAGCGGGCGCAGACGCTTGGCCATTCCCGCAGCAAGTATTACTCCGAACATAAAATATTTAGATTAAAACAATTAAATGTAACAGTTAATGGATGATTTATTTTGAACCTAAATCTTTCTTGAAATCTTTCCTAAGATCTTTGCATCCAATTTTTTCTTAGATTTTACATAAGATTTATGTTCTTTTAGCGCAGGCGCATGAGCAGTAGGCCGATGGCTATCCAGATGATTTCTCGCACACGACAGATGATGCTCACAAAGATGCCTAGGGCGGCAGACAGCCCCAGAGCAGCGATGGAGAGCACGAAGCCTCCCTCCTGTACGCCCAGCTGCATAGGCAGGAAGCCTATGAGATTGGCAAACAGTGTGGTGAACGACACGATGAGCAGACTGTGGAGATAGGTGATGCAGATGCCAGAGAAACCGCCGCCATTGTCGATGCCAAAGAGCAGCAGCATGAAGAGCACCTCACAACTTTGCACCACGCGCGATAAGTACTCCAGCAGCAGGCTCTTGTAGAAAGCCCGCTTGTCAGTGGCGTGGAGTGAGGCTATCTGTTGGTCTATGTTGAGCAGGGCATCACCATGGCGCTCTTGGAAACGCGTGCTCCAGCCCTTTAGGCCGGGGATATGGCCTATCCAGCGAATCGTTTTTACCACGAGGCCCTTGCGATAGCCGCGTGAGAAGATATAGAATGCTATGAGACAGAATACGATGACAATCCCCAGCGTGGTGGCAATAGTCGTGTTGATGGGCAGGTCACCCGCCGCCGCTAACGCCAGGTAGATGAAGATGCTGGAGAACCAGAACCAGAAGTGGGCGAAGAAGTGCATCATGGCATAGAGGATGACCGACGAGGTAGCGTGTTGTGTGCTCACATCTTTCGAGAGTTCCATGATGCGGTAAGGCTCGCCGCCGAGTCCGCCAACGGGGGTGGCGTAGTTCAGGGCATAGCCAGTGATAGTGAGCCTATAGACGCGCCAGAAACTCAGCCTCCGGGCCTCGTCGCCACACTTACTCTTGATAATCGTGAACCACGACCAGGCGTTGATGGCATAGATGACAATCCACACGCCGAGGATGGGAACGAGCCAGTAGCCGGCGCGGCAGAGGTGACCCCACAGTTCGATAAAGCTGACGTCGAACGTCAGCAGCATCACCACGCAGGCGGCAATGCCGATAATGAAAAATAGATTATTGAGCCGTTGTTTTGTCCACTTCATCTTCTTCAATCCTTCAATCCTTCAACTGATTTCTCTATAGCATTGCAGAAGGCTTCGTGGCGACGGTTAACATAGACGGCCAGTAGTCCCATGCAGACAATCTCAAAGACGAAGTTGCAGGCAGGAATGTCGAGCAGGCAGAAAAGGAAGAGCCAGAAGCTGCGGAAATTGAATGTCAGCAGACCGTTCCAGAAGATGACCGGCCGCGACTGGCGGAGGAACTCCTGGCGCACGCTCTCAGGGATGGCATCGGTGCTGCCATACTTCTGGCGCAGGGTGGCCAGCAAGTGTTGGAACCGCGGCGTCACGGCCTCCTGCTTCTTGGTGTAGTCGATATATGACTTCTGAAATATGCGCTCTGCCAATGGGGCATCCTTTGGCATCTGGTCGTAAATCTCCTGCTGGCGGGCAGAGTTGTCGAGCTCGCTGCCCTTCTCGCCCTTGAGGAAGAAGAGGTGCACCTGAATGTAATAGTCGGCCAGTCGCTGCTGACCGGCCAGACCGGAAATGCCGGAGATGAAGCCTAAGACGAGCACCATGGCCGTAGCTAAGAGCGTGTTAGTCTCGGTGTTCTCCAGTCCTAACCATGCAAACTCAATGTCGTGGTGCAGGTAGAAACGATACACCAGTCCAAAATATATAGGTACAAACCATGTGAAGCCTGCAGCCCCGTCGAGGATGCGGCCTATGCGGCTCTTCTTGCCAGTCATGCGTGCCAGCTGGCCGTCGGTACAGTCGAGGATGTCGGCCACCATCAGCATTGCTATGGCTATGAGGTTGTAGCACAATCCCTCCCAGCCGTTATAGTAATAACAGCTGGAGGCAAAGAACACGGTGCTGGCCGCACCGATAATCATCGACCAGATGGTGACGGTGTTGGGGTGGATGTCGAACTTGGCAAACACCACCGCGCAGTAATAGCAAAAGGGACGGATGACGTGCAGGTCGAGCCAGTCTTCCGTCTCCGACGACTTCAGTGTCGCTTTGATTTTCTCGTTCACAATTTAATTCTTCAATCCTTCAATTTTTCAATTCTTCAAAGACTCGCTTGATGGTGTCGCACACCACCTGCGTCTGCTCGCGGCGTCCAAGCGTGATGCGCAGACACGACTCCAGGCCCTTGTCGGCCATGAACTTAATCTTATAGTCCTGAATCTTCAGCGCCTCCATCAGTGCCTCCTTGATCTCTATAGGGTACTTGATGAGGATGAAGTTGGCCACAGACTTGTAGACCTTGAAGCCTGGCAGTTCGCTCAGCTCGCGCTTGTAGAGCTGGCGTCCCCATTCCATCTCGTCGGCCACGTGGCGGTAGTGCTCGTCGCTGTCAAGAGCGGCTAATGCCACAGCCTCGGCAAAGCGGTTGAAACCTAAGTACTTGTTGCTATAGCTGAGGAACTGGTCGTGGCCCTTGCCGATGAATCCGAAACCACAGCGCAGGCCGGGCAGACCGTAGAACTTCGACAGTGTGCGCGAGATAATCAGATTGTCGTATTTGTTCACTAGCGGAGCTATATAGTCATTGTCTGTGGTGATGAAGCTGGCGTAAGCTTCGTCAACGAGCACCATCGTGTCGGCGGGAATGTTCTCCATGATGCGGCCTATCTCCTCGCTGGTCAGGCTGTTGCCCGTGGGGTTGTTGGGCGAAGCCAGCAGCAGCATGCGCGGATGGATGCGGTTGGTGTATTCAATCACCTCGTCCACATGATAGGCAAAGGTGTCGTCCTGTTCATACAGGGGGTACATCTCAAACGTGCCACCACACTCGCTGGCCACCTTATTATAATACCACCACGAGAACTCGGGAATAAGTATAGTCTTATTGTCGCCCTTCATCAGGAAATAGTGGATGGCGTTTTTCAGAATCTCTTCGCCGCCATAGGCCAGTAGCACCTGCTCCTCAGGCACACCGTAAATCTCGCTCACACGAACGCTGATCACACTTTTTTTACCCTGGTCGTAGATTCGTGTATAGAAGCACAAGTCTTTGGCATCGAAATTCTTTACTGCATTAAGCACTTTCTGGCTTGGTTCGAAATTAAACTCGTTTCTATCTAAATAATTCATAGTTGTTTTATTTTTGCGGCTGCAAAGGTACTTACTTTTTTCCGAGACCACAAGATTTCGGCCTTTTTTTTTGGATGTTAGCAAAATATTGTGTACCTTTGCAGCCTCAAAACGGTACAATAGTTCCGTGAGGTGATGGTTCCGTAGCTCAGCTGGATAGAGCAACAGCCTTCTAAGCTGTGGGTCTTGGGTTCGAGTCCCAACGGAATCACTTTACAAAATCCGCAAGAAACTGAAATTCAGAATCTTGTGGATTTTTCTATTTACATAATGCACCACATTTGCACCAACGAATTAGCCCCCTAAACAACATTTTCAATGGCTATTAGCACTTCCCAATGCCCATTCTTATCCTCACCCACACGACGAAGAACTGCTTTTTTCTTCATTGCGTCTATAATTTACAGTTGCATTTGCAGTTGCATTTGCAGGGGCATTTACAGGGGCATTTGCAGATGCAGTATCAGATGTAGCTTTAGTTGAAGGCCAGGTAGCACCAATTCCACCTCGTCAACATCCAGTTTGTTCAACAGTTGCGGTTCACCCCAATTGGTTTCCTTCCATGCTGCTATAATCTTGGGGAATCCAGAACCGACATTCTCACCAAAGCCAATCATACGGAGCATATTCTGAATCTTAGGATTGCGAGCCTTGGTTCGTCCACACCAATTATCTGGAATCGCTTACTAACGTCCTTCTCCTGCAAGTCTTCATCCACGCCAAGCAGAATCAGTCCGCCTATGGTATTGGCAAAAGCCGAATAGGTAGCCCATACCGACTTAGGCACCTCAGCCTTTGCCCGTTTGCACTCCAAGGTCACTCGCTCACCTTTCTGCAATGTCTCTTTTATCGTTTTCTCGTTCATGTCGTGACAAAGTTAGCAAATCTTTATAGTTTTTATTACTCATTGATTAGAAATCAAGTACCTGTCCCCATGATTCATTTGATAGCTACTCTCTCAACGTGTGCGCAGCTTGAACGTGAAAACATTAAATTTCGAATAGTGGTCGTAAGCTATACATTGAACGTGGTGGGAAGTTAGGTCGTAAAGTTGGATCAGTGAAGACTACAGAGCAGAAGAAGGAAGAGCACAAGGATATTATCTCTTACCTGAAACGTGGTTACTCTGTAAGAAACACAGCTAAACTCACTAACAAGGGGGTAAGCACTGTTCAGAGGATCAAGGCTGAATTCTCTCTATAGCTGATGTTCATTTCATACAATCAGGTGGATATTTCATACAAGCAAAGTGAAATATCTGCCTGATTTCTTGTTTTATTCAAAACTAATCGCTATATTTGCAGCAGAGTTTCAAGTACCCAACGTGTTGGAGTGCGTTTTAATGGCTCTACTTAGTAAAAGAGCGATTGACGTTTATCCTGTCATAGAATCTGGACAATTCTTAGCTACAAGGATAATGGCAATATGCTCACGTTTGGGATTATTGTACCCTTTAAGGGCATGATATACCTCAAAACGTGGGCTATTGTTTCATTATTAGCTGATAGGTAATTCCACGACCTCTGGGGTGATGATAAGCAATAGTCCCACGCTTCTTTAAATCTATTAACCGCTGACTTCATGGGATTAGTTGGTTTTCGTAAATAAATCAAAACTATAAATTATGAGGATCATTTTGTTGCTTGTGACACTTTTATGCTTAGTTTCTTGTAATGAGAAGAAACAACCTACAGAATACAAAGAACCTGTAGATGTGACGCCTCGTGATGCTGATGGTGTTCCTATGGGATTCCATAAGGGCTATGATGGTGTGATATATTACGATAATGATATATCTGCTCCTGCAAAAGGTGAAACAAAGGAAGAATATGAAAGAAGATCGGAATCATACAGAAGTGATAGTAGTAATCAATATGATGAAGGTTATGAAGCTGGTTACGAAGAAGGATACGAAGAAGGTCTAAATAGTAGATAATCCCTTTTACGAGAAAGCTAT
>CAMHKU010000021.1 GCA_946185805.1 uncultured Prevotellaceae bacterium
AAATGACGACGGCGCTATGACAGACCTTACGACCGAGCGATACATCAATCCTTATTCCGACTTCGGCTTTAAGAAGCTCTTCGGCACCGAGATGAACAAAGACCTGCTCATCTCGTTTCTCAACGCCCTGCCCTGCAGCAACAAGATGGAGATTGAGGACGTGCAGTATCTCAACAGCGGCATCTATTATTCCACCTTTGCCATCCGCGAGCAGGCGCCGAAGGGGCAGAAGTGGGACTACCGCTTAGAGGATGTCTACACGGTCGGCGTGCTGAACTTCAAGTTCCCCGACGGGGAGTATCCCGCCGACAAGTTCGTGCATGAGATCAAGCTGAAGGACGTGGAGGACAACCATGTGTTTTACAACAAGCTGACGTTCCTCTACCTTGAGATGCCGAAGTTCAACAAGCGGGAGGACGAGCTGGTGACGATGTTCGACAAGTGGATGTACGTCCTTCGCAACCTCTCGCGCCTGCTGGAGCGCCCCAAGGCGCTGCAGGACCGCGTATTTCAGAAGGTGTTTGAGCAGGCAGAGATAGCGCAGTACCCCCCGAGGAGCGCCGCGAATATGAGGCCAGCGTGAAAAACTACTGGGACTACTACAGCACGATGAAGACCGCCGTTGACAAAGCCAAGACAGAGGGGCGTGCTGAGGGCCGTTTAGAAGAGCGGATAGCAAACGCCCGCAGTCTGAAAGAGAATGGTGTACCGCTTGACCTGATTGCCAGGAGCCTTGGACTGACGGCCACGGAGATTGCAGCGCTGTAGACAGCAGACGAGATAGTTGCGCTGTAGACTTTTGTCAGGAAATCACATGCAACAAGGCTACTGTTTGTTACACGTGCTGGAATTTTTATTCCGCGCGCCGGAATTTTTATTCCATGCACCGGATTTTAATGGTTCTTCACAGGAATGGCGTGATGCCTGCATCACGCCATTCCTGTGAAGAACCGGAGTTATTTCAAACTCTCTAATTCCTCGGAAAGTCGCTCCCAATTCTCCACTTCCTCGTCCAATGCTTTCTTCGTCGAAGTGTATTCTGTGACGAGCGTCATGTCGGAGGCGTTCTCGGGTATCATCAGCAGGTCGTCAAGCTCTTTCAGGCGCGCCTCCATGCGCTCAATCTTCTGCTCCGACGCTTTCACGGCTTTCTCGGCCTTGGCCTTGCGGCGCTGCTGCTCCTTGTGCTCGGCGTAGGAAGCAGACCCTCCACCGGCACCATTCCCGAGCGGAGCTGGCCTACCCGTAGCCCCTCCCTGTGAGGGAGGGGGGCAGTTACCCTGCTGTGCTGTTTTGCCGGTTTTTTTCTTGGTAGAGGTATCTACTCCCCTCCCTGTAGGGAGGGGCCGGGGGAGGGTCTGCTGCTGGGTCTGCTCCAGCTCCTGCAGCTCGCTGATTTTCTTGGTGCGCAGGAAGTCGTAGATGCCGCCCAGATGCTCGCGCACGCGGCCGCCGCCAAACTCGTAGACCTTGGTGACGAGACCATCTAAGAACTCACGGTCGTGGCTCACGACGATGGCCGTGCCGTCGAAGGCGCGGATGGCCTCTTTCAGCACGTCTTTCGACGCCATATCCAAGTGGTTCGTGGGCTCGTCGAGTATCAGCAGGTTGACGGGCTGCAACAGCAGCTTGATCATGGCCAGGCGGCTGCGCTCACCGCCGCTGAGCACACGCACCTTCTTGTCGGAGTTCTCGCCGCCAAACATAAAGGCGCCGAGGATATCGTTAATCTTCAGGCGGATGTCGCCCTTGGCCACATTGTCGATGGTCTGGAACACCGTCAGCTGCTCATCCAGCAGTTGCGCCTGGTTCTGTGCGAAATAGCCTATCTGCACGTTGTGGCCTACCTTCAGCCGGCCGTCGAAGGGTATCTCGCCCATGATGCACTTCACCAGCGTTGACTTGCCCTCGCCGTTCTTGCCCACGAAGGCCACCTTCTCGCCGCGCTTGATGGTCATGTTCACCTGTGCAAACACCTCGTGGTCGCCGTATGCCTTACGCACCTCCTCACAGATAACCGGATAGTCGCCGGAGCGCAGGCAGGGCGGAAACTTCAGGTGCATGGCTGAGTTGTCTACCTCGTCAACCTCGATGGGTACGATCTTTTCCAACTGCTTTACCTTCTGCTGCACCTGCACGGCCTTCGTGGCCTGGTAGCGGAAGCGCTCTATGAAGGCTTTCATCTCGGCCACCTCCTTCTGCTGGTTCTCGTAGGCGCGTATCTGCTGCTCGCGGCGCTCCCGGCGCAACGTGACATACTCGTCGTACTTCACGCGGTAGTCAATCACGCGGCCGCAGCTGATTTCCAGCGTGCGGTTCGACACATTATTTATAAATGCGCGGTCGTGGCTGACGAGCACCACCGCCGAGGGCGACTGCGCCAGAAACTGCTCCAGCCACTGGATAGACTCAATGTCGAGATGGTTGGTAGGCTCGTCGAGCAGCAGCACGTCGGGCTTCTCCAGCAGTATCTTGGCCAGCTCGATACGCATGCGCCAGCCGCCGGAGAACTCGCTCGTGGGGCGGTCGAAGTCGGTGCGGTTGAAGCCCAGACCTACGAGCGTGCGCTCCAGCTCGGCCTCGCGGCTCTCGGCGCCCATCATCATCAGGCGCTCGTGCTCAGTGGTGTAACGCTCCACGAGCTGCATGTAGCTGTCGCTCTCGTAGTCGGTGCGCTCGCTCATCTGCCGTTCCAGATGCTCCACGCGGGCTTTCATCGCGGCAATGCCGGCAAAAGCTTTCTGTGTCTCCTCGCGCACGGTGGTGTCGTCGACAAGGCGCATCACCTGCGGCAGGTAGCCTATCGTAGTGTCGTTGGGCACGCTGACGGTGCCCGCCGTGGGCTGCTGCTGCCCACAGAGAATCTTAAGCATCGTCGACTTGCCCGCACCGTTCTTGCCCACCAGGGCGATGCGGTCGCGGGGGTTAATTACAAAACTTGCATCCGTGAAAAGGGGCTTCACGCCGAATTCCACCTTTAATCCTTCAACAGAAATCATCTACGTACAGAATAAAAAACGGCTGCAAAGTTACGCATTTTCTGTGGTAAAAGAGCTAAAGGATGGGCGAAAATACATAAATTTCCAAAAAAAACGCGCAAAAATTTCCTTATCCCACTGAAAAACAGTATCTTTGCACTCCAAAATTGAAAGAAACAACTCTTAGTGACCAATTTTTTAAGAATTTAAAGAAATGACAAAGGCTGATATTATCACAAAAATTGCCGACGAAACAGGCATTGCCAAGAAAGATGTTGCTGCCACTGTTGAGGCTTTCATGGAGGAAATCCGTGTTAGTTTGGCCTCCAATAAGGAGAATGTCTATCTGCGCGGCTTTGGAAGCTTCATTGTTAAGCATCGCGCCCAAAAGACCGCCCGCAACATATCTAAAAACACTACGTTAGTAATCGACGCACACGACTTCCCGGCTTTCAAGCCGGCCAAGAGTTTCATTGCCAAGATGAAGTAACATTAACTCAATAATATTTTAATATTAACAACTATGCCAAACGGAAAAAAGAAAAAGGGCCACAAGATGGCTACCCACAAGCGCAAGAAGAGACTGCGCAAGAATCGTCATAAGAGCAAGTAAGCTCACGGACGAATCGTCATAAGAGCAAGCAAGCTCTTTGGCACAAGTAAAAAAATGAAGGGAGTGTGGACGCAGTAAGACGCGCGCCACACCCCTTTTTTAGAAACGACAAAATTCCCAAGTAAAAACATTCGAAGCATGACAAGCGAAGTTATCATCGATGTGCAGCCGAAAGAGATATCCATCGCCCTGCTGGAAGACAAGCAGCTGGTGGAATATCAGAATGAGAGGCGCGAAGCCTCGTTCTCGGTGGGCAACATCTATGTGGCCAAGGTGCGCAAGCTGATGCCTGGCCTCAACGCCTGCTTCGTCGATGTAGGGTATGAGAAGGATGCTTTCCTTCACTATCTGGACTTGGGCACTCAATTCAGCTCTTACGAAAAGTATCTCAAGCAGGTACAGAGCGACAGAAAGAAACTTTATCCCATACAGAAGGCCACGAGGCTGCCAGACCTGCCTAAGGACGGCAGCGTGCAGACATCTTTGCAGGTAGGACAGGAGGTGCTGGTGCAGGTGGTGAAGGAACCCATCTCCACCAAGGGCCCGCGCCTGACCTGCGAGCTGAGCTTTGCCGGGCGATACATCGTGCTGCTGCCCTTTGGCGATAAAGTGAACGTATCTTCTAAAATCAAGAAAAGCGAGGAGCGCAGCCGACTGAAGCAGCTCATACAGAGCATCAAGCCCAAGAACTTCGGCGTCATCGTCAGGACGGTGGCCGAAGGTAAGCGCGCCGCCGAACTGGACCAGGAGATGAAAATCCTGCTCAAACGCTGGGAGGACGCCATCGCCAAGGTGCAGAAGACGCAGCAGCGGCCGCAGCTGGTATTTGAAGAGGAGAGCCGCGCCGTGGCTCTGCTACGCGACCTGTTCAACCCCACCTATGACGCCATCTGCATCAACGACGAGGCTATCTACCAGCAGGTGAGGGACTACGTGGGACTCATAGCCCCCGAGAAGCAGGACATCGTGAAGCAGTACACGGGCGTAGTGCCTATCTTTGACAACTACGGCGTGACAAAGCAGCTGAAGTCGGGATTCGGCAAGACGGTGAACTACAAGCACGGGGCCTACCTCATCATTGAGCACACGGAGGCCATGCACGTGGTAGACGTCAACAGCGGCACTCGCGTCAAGAAAGAAAACGGTCAGGAAGCCAATGCGCTGGAGACCAACCTGGGAGCCGCCGACGAGCTGGCACGACAGTTGCGACTACGAGACATGGGAGGAATCATCGTAGTAGACTTCGTGGATATGAACCTCGCCGAGGACCGCCAGATGCTCTACGAGCGCATGTGCAAGAACATGCAGAAAGACCGTGCCCGCCACAACATCCTGCCACTGTCGAAGTTCGGACTGATGCAGATTACGCGTCAGCGCGTACGCCCGGCCATGGATGTGAATGTAGAAGAAGACTGTCCCACCTGTTTCGGTACCGGCAAAATCAAGTCGAGCATACTTTTCACCGACCAGTTGGAGAGCAAGATTGACCGCCTGGTCAACAAGATAGGCATACGCAAGTTCTACTTGCACGTACACCCCTACGTAGCGGCCTTCATCAATCAGGGAGTCATCTCCATGAAGCGCCGCTGGCAGATGAAGTACGGATTTGGAGTTCACGTCGTCCCCTCACAGAAACTCGCCTTCCTGCAGTATGAGTTCTACGACACGAAGCGACAGTTCATTGACATGAAAGAGGAGATAGAGACTAAAAAGTAAACTAAAAAAGAAGGGAACATGAAAAATGTTCCCTTTTTTCTTGGCCATCTCATCATTTTTTTGTTTCTTTGCAGCCGACAATTGGTACGCGGGATGTCTCACGTGTGGAAGCCGCAGGTGAGACACTGGCGTACCAATACAAAGCAGTTTTATTGATAGTCACAAGAAAAACGATGGTAACACTGAAGCTCATCTTCTGGTTCTGCCTTGGACTGGTTTTCTATACTTACATAGGCTACGGCATCTTACTCTACGCCATGCTGCGGCTGAAACGCCTCCTGGGCAAGCAGCAGGCAGAGCCACTATTGCCTGCCGACAAAGAGCTGCCGCCGGTGACGCTGATGATCTGCGCCTACAACGAGGAGGAAATCATAGCCGAGAAGATGGCAAACATCCGCCAGATAGACTATCCAAAAGACAAGCTCTGCGTGATGTGGGTCACCGACGGCAGTAACGACGGCAGCAACGACCTTTTGAGGCAATACCCGGAAGTGACACTCGTCTATAGCCCTGAGCGGCGCGGCAAGGCCGCCGCCATGCAGCACGGCCTGCAGGTAAACAAAGCGCCCTACGTGGTGTTTACCGACGCCAACACCATGCTCAACGCCGGCAGCATACGCGAGATAGTACGCCAGTTTATGAAGCCCGGCGTCAGCTGCGTGTCGGGCGAGAAGCGAGTGGCCGCCCGCCAGGCAGGACAGGTCGCTGCTGAGGGCGAAGGCCTGTACTGGAAATACGAGAGCACGCTGAAACGATGGGACAGCGAGCTGTATTCGGCCATGGGTGCCGCCGGCGAACTGTTTGCCGTCAGAATGGAGCACTACCGCGAAGCCCCCGGCAACGCGCTGCTCGATGACTTCATGATGTCGATGCTCATCGTCAAGGACGGCCACCGTATAGCCTACACATCAGAAGCCTACGCCATGGAATACGGCTCGGCCGATATGCACGAAGAGTCGAAGCGCAAACGGCGCATTGCCGCCGGCGGACTGCAGAGCATCTGGTGGCTGCGCGGGCTGATGAACCCCTGGAAATACCCATTAGTAAGCTTCCTGTTCGTCAGTCACCGCGTACTGCGATGGTCGGTCACGCCACTGGCACTCATAGCCCTCATTCCGCTAAACCTTATATTAATATGGCTCAACGGCGGGCTGCTGTACACCGTTATCGCCATACTGCAAGGGTTGTTCTACACAGCAGTAGCCATAGGTTGGATGCAGGCGAAGGCTGGCCGCAAAAGCAAACTTTTTTACATACCATATTATTTCATGTTTATGAACTTCAACGTGTTTCGCGGCATCACTTACCTACGCACCCACAGTCACAGCGGAACATGGGAAAAAGCTAAAAGAGGATAAAAAATATTCATATATATTTGGAGAATTGCAAAAAAAGTTATAACTTTGCGGCTTCAAAGCTATCATTTTATAAGAAATGGACAACGAAGAGAGAGAAATCTTGATGCAGAAGTTTGCCGAGGCCAACCGAAAACTATTACTTGCCAATGAGAAGCTGGAGGCGGCAAACAACAAGCTCAAGGAATACGAAGAAAAGACCGCGAAGGCCGAGAAGGCCAGTCGCATGAAATCTCTTTTCCTGGCCAACATGAGCCACGAGATACGCACCCCCCTGAACGCCATTGAGGGTTTTTCACGCGTGATAGCAGAAACCGACTCCTCTGAGGAGCGCATGAAGTATCTCGAAATCATTGAAAGCAACAACAATCGACTGATGAGCCTCATCAACGAGATTCTTGACCTCTCAAGAGTGGAGTCCGGCGAAATCGTCATCAAGAAAGCTCCCGTAGACTTGGCAAATCTGTGCAACAGCATACAGCAGCTGTTCAAGTTCCGCTGTCCTGACACCGTTGCCCTGAAATGGAGTAAGCCGACGATGCCGGTGATGATGAACACTGATGAGAACCGTCTCACGCAGGTGCTGTCAAACCTCATCAGCAACGCACTGAAACATACGCCTAAGGGAGAAATCAACTACGGCTACGAGCTGATAGACGACGGACAAAACATACAGTTCTACGTGCAGGACACGGGGGCGGGCATTGCCCCGGAGTTTATAGGGCATATCTTCGAGACCTACGCCTCACAGGATGCCCAGCAGCAGAAAGGCTACGGACTGGGCTTGGCACTATGCCGCATCATCGTAGAAAAGATGGGCGGCCACATAGAAGTGCAGTCAAAGCTGGGCGAAGGGTCGAAGTTCACATTCGAACTGCCGTTCCACGGCTCCATCGGAGGCATGTCGACAAGTAACCGCACGACAACCAATGTCAAGACACTGCACTTGAGCAACCGGCCTGACGAGAAGAACATGAAGACTATCCTCGTGGCTGAAGACGAGGAGAGTAACTTCGAACTGGTGCGCATCGTCCTGCAAAAGCGCTACCGCCTGCTGCGTGCACATAACGGCATCGAGGCCGTCACCATGAACGAAGACGAGCACCCCGACCTGATACTGATGGACATACGCATGCCGGAGATGAACGGTCTGGACGCCACCCGCATCATCAAGGAGGTGAACCAAAGCACGCCCGTCATCGCTCTCAGTGCCTACGCCTTCGACGAGAACATCCGCGAGGCGATGGCTGCCGGTTGCGACGCTTTCCTGGCAAAACCCTTCCGGGTGGAAGACTTGATAGAGATTTGTGCCAAATACATCAAATAGCACAGCTGTGCTGAGCTAAACATACCAAATAGCAATAATATTTGTAGAAAATGGGAAAACTCGCTATCTATAAGTACACATCCTTCCTGTTTCTTATCGTTACATTCCTCTTAGCCGGCTTTACAGTCATCGGACTGTTCGGAGGAAATTACCCCCCAGGCGGCAACACTGCCAAAGCCATGCTGGTTTATGTGCTGCCGCTGCTGATTATCGGCGACATTGTAATGCTCATCTACTGGCTGCTGCGCCGCAGATGGCACTGGGCAGCTTTTCCGCTGGTCACGCTGTTATGCTGCATACCCTATATCGGCACCATCTATCAGTTTGGGTCTGTCGACGAGGAAGCTGACAAGAAATCGGGCCTGATGATAGCCACTTACAATGTGGCACGGTTCAACCGCGAGACTTCCGGATTCATTGCTCAGGATATTCTTGCACAGATGAAGAAGCAAAAGGTCGATGTGTTCTGCATACAGGAATATAACGATAATAGTGGCGACAAGCGCAACTCTGATAGCTACAAAGAATATTTCAACTATATGGCCATGGGTAAGAACGACATGGTCATCTACAGTCGCTACCCCATCGTAGGCCATAAGACTATAGAATTTGGCGAGAGTAACCAAAGCGCCATGTGGGCCGACATTGATGTCAACGGCCAGATCATCAGATTTGTCAACGTACACTTGGAGACTACCGGCTTTAACCGTATGCTGCACAAAGCCAGCAAGCAGCAGGCCAACATGCCCGGCACGAATATAGAAAGCAACCGGTTGCTGAAGATGATTTACGGCAGTTATACCATGGGTATGGTGGTGCGTGCCGATCAGGCGCGGAGCCTGCGTGAGCAACTGGCCACCGACAAGCATAGCGACTATCCGCTGGTTATCTGCGGCGACTTCAACGACGTGCCCTACAGCTATACCTATAACACCATGCTTGGCGACCTCGTTGACGGCTTCAAGGAGTGTGGCAGCGGATGGATGTATACCTATCGCGGCAAGAAGAGAGTCAGGATTGACTACATCTTCCACGACGAGTCGTTCAACGGCCTGACATATTATCGTCAGGACCTAAGCTACTCCGATCACTATCCTGTCTATATGAAAATGGAGTATTAAGTGAAGCGTAGCTGTGTTCAGACGATTTTGAACCTGACGCGGAAGGAGTGCTCCATCTCATCCCAATTAGTGCCTAACATCTCAAAGCGCCCTATCTGGCTGGTAGAGCGCACATGGCGGCCTATGCACGGACAGACGTCGTAGTTGCCGATACGCACCAGCCGTATGGTGTCGGAGGCGTCCTCAGGCAGGCGCTCGGTAGAAATCTCATCGGGCAGCCCGTCACGGCTGACGAACTCAAACGTCACCGGCAGGTCTTCGGCTATCAGCTCGTTCATGCGGCGCTCTATCTCTTTTTCTTCTTGTCGCGAAGGTTTATGGTCAAGATGAAAACTCATCTTGCTCTTCTTGCGCTCCACATGGGCATTATAACTGCGACTACAGCCAAAGAGCCTAATCATCGTCTGGTTTAAGAGGTGTTCCGCCGTGTGTGCCGGCGGAAACTCCTCTTTATTGTGCTCGTTTAATATATAGTCTGCCATAAGGATTGAGGATTGAGGGTTGAGGATTGAGAATTGAGAGGATTGAAGATTGAGGATTGAGGATTGAGATTTGGATCGAGATTATTGGTTTTGCAAGATTTCGTGTGGATGGATAGTTTTTTGTAAAACAGATAAAAACCGGAAAAACCGATAAAAACCTTACACTGGTAGTGTACATTGTTTTTTTCCTGTTTTTCTGGTTTTCCCCTGTTTTCCAAAAACGAATATACGCCCCATACAACATCTCGTAGAACCAGATTATTGTTTAGTTCTCGGGCTCTGCAGTTTCAGCACGGCGGCGCTACGGGCGTCCACCTCAACATGCACCGTCTGGTCGGCCTTCAGCGACATTTCATAAGCGGCGTCGGTGAGTAAGTCGTGAGCTTTATAGGATTTCTCTTTCATGCCCAGGAATTCAAAGGCATGTGCGGGAATCCTCACGTCTACCGCTGCCTGCTGGTCGTCGAAGTTAGCCACCACCAGCAGCAGGCTGCTCTTGGCCTTACGCAGGAACATATACTGCCGGTGATACTGCTGATTGACATACATCAGGTCGTAGCTTTCGCCCTCGCTGATGGCCTTCTCCTTTCGGGCAATGGCCAGCACCTTCTTATACGTGTCATAGAGCTGCTGCTCGTCGGCCGTGAGTTGCTTCTTGGCAGCACGTGTCAGCGTGTCGATGTTCCAATAGTCGAAGATGGTGGTGCGACCGTCGTGGCCGCTGAAGCCCTCCTGGTCCATGCCACGCTCGCCATACTCCTGTCCGGCGTAGAGCATGAAGGGGTTCTGCTGCTGCAGGGCGTTGACCACCAATGCCGGCACCGCCTTGCGCCCGTCGGCGGCAAAGAAGTCGCTGCCTATGCGCAGCTCGTCGTGGTTCTCCAGGAAGTAGAGCATGTGCTGGCGGATATCGTCGGTTGCCTGCCAGGCGCCGGTGATGGCCTGCGTAGACTGCTGATGACGAATCACCTGGAACATGGTGTCGTACATGCCCACCTTGTCGTACAGATAGTCGAAGCCCGAAGCTATCCAGTGGCGATACTCGCCGGGATTATACACCTCGCCGATGAACAGCAGCTCCGGATACTTGGCCTTCACCTTCTGTGTGGCATAGGACCAGAATTCGGCGGGCACCATTTCGGCCATGTCGCAACGGAAGCCGTCGATACCTTTCGCCGCCCAGAACAGCAGGATGTCGGTCATTTTCTGCCATGTATCAGGCAGCGCCTGCCCCTCGGCAATGTGCAGCGACGAGGGCGTCACGCCGGCATAGTAGTCTACGCCGTAGTTCAGCTTCACCGTTTCATACCAGTCGTTCTTTCCCGGCGCATTATGGAAGCAGTCGTTGCCAGTAGCCTTGGCAGGCTCCTCGGTGTAAGGTTGCGTCTCGCCGTGATAGAGGTCGAAATATGGCGTGAACCGCTGTCCGGGGCAATAATAGAAATTGTTCTGAGGGTCGAAGCCGTTCTGAGGGTTGTCGCCCGCCCCAAGGTCTTTTACACCATGAGGCTTAGCGATGCTCTTATACTGTCGCGCCACGTGGTTGGGCACAAAGTCGATAATCACCTTCATGCCGGCCTCATGGGTGCGCGCCACCAGTTGTGAGAATTCCTCCATACGGCGATTGACATCAACGGCCAGGTCAGGGTCGACGTCGTAGTAGTCGGTAATGGCGTAGGGCGACCCAGCCCTGCCTTTCACCACTGCCGGATGCTGGCGTGGAATGTCATACTGACTGTAGTCGGTCATCGTGGCGTGGCGAATGACGCCTGTGTACCATATATGGCTCACGCCCAGCCTGCTGATTTGTTTCAGCAGGGTGGGCGTGAAGTCGTTCAGCTTGCCGCAGCCATTCTCCTCAATCGTGCCACCAGCCTTACGGGTGGTGTTACGATTGGTATGTAGCCTCGTAAAAACCTGATAAATTATTGCTTTTTCTGGCATAGCATAATTTTCAATCTTCAATCCTCAATCTTCAATCTTCAAAGGATGCCGTGAGCGCTTACCTCCTTGTTGATCTTGGCAATCATGCCCTGCAGGGCCTTGCCCGGACCGCACTCGGTGAAGTCAGTAGCACCGTCGGCTATCATCGACTGTACGCACTGCGTCCAACGCACGCTGCTGGTCAGCTGTGCAATGAGGTTCTGCTTAATCTCGGCAGGGTCGGTATGGGGCTTGCCGTCCACATTCTGATAGACGGGACACTTCGGCGTCTGGAACTCCGTCTGCTCAATGGCAGCCTGCAGCTCGTCCTTGGCGGGCTGCATCAGCGGTGAGTGGAAAGCGCCGCCCACCTTCAGCGGCAAAGCACGCTTGGCACCGGCAGCCTTCAGCTGCTCGCAGGCCTCATTGATTGCGTCAATATTGCCGCTGATTACCAGCTGGCCGGGGCAGTTATAGTTGGCGGGCACAACCACACCCTTGCCCATCTTGCTCACCTCGGCGCAGATTTCCTCAATCTTCTCGTCGGGCAGGGCGATGATGGCGGCCATCGTCGAGGGCTGCGCCTCGCAGGCTTTCTGCATAGCCATGGCACGGGCATACACCAGTTTCAGGCCGTCTTCAAACGACAGTGCGCCGGCGGCCACCAGTGCCGAGAACTCACCCAGAGAGTGGCCGGCAGTCATCTGCGGGTCAAAAGCGTCGCCCATGCAGATAGCCGAAATCACGGAGTGCAGGAAGACGGCGGGCTGCGTCACCTTCGTCTGCTTCAGGTCTTCGTCGGTACCCTCAAACATAATGTCGGTAATGCGGTAGCCTAAAATTTCGTTAGCCTTTTCAAACAATTCTTTTGCTGTCTCGTTGTTGTCGTACAGATCCTTGCCCATACCAACAAACTGTGCTCCCTGTCCGGGAAAAACAAATGCTTTCATTTCTTCTTAATTAAAATTATTGACTTACCTTTCGGAAGTCTGAGGAGTTCCCTGCTTGCAGAAAACTCCTCAGACTCCCGAAAGCTTCAGTTATTTTGCATAAGCAACCGAACGCGTTTCGCGGATAACCGTAATCTTCACCTGTCCGGGATAGGTCATCTCGTTCTGTATCTTAGAGGCTATCTGTCCGCTCAGAGCCTCCGTCTCGGCATCGCTCATCTTGTCGGCGCCGACAATGACACGGAGCTCGCGGCCGGCCTGGATGGCATAGGTCTTCGTCACGCCGGGATAGCTCATAGCGATAGCCTCCAAATCATTCAGGCGCTTGATGTAAGCCTCCACGATTTCGCGGCGTGCGCCAGGACGTGCGCCAGAAATGGCGTCGCACACCTGCACGATAGGCGCCAGCAGAGTCTGCATTTCCATCTCGTCGTGATGGGCGCCGATGGCGTTGCAGATGTCGGGTTTCTCCTTATACATCTCGGCAATCTTGGCGCCATAGAGTGCGTGGGGCATCTCGCTCTCCTCGTCGGGCACCTTGCCGATGTCGTGCAGCAGTCCGGCGCGCTTGGCCTTCTTGGGGTTCAGGCCCAACTCGGCAGCCATGACGGCGCAAAGGTTGGCCGTCTCGCGGGCGTGCTGCAGCAGGTTCTGACCATACGACGAGCGGTATTTCATCTTACCGATGATACGTATCAGTTCGGGGTGCAGGCCGTGGATTCCCAAGTCGATGGCCGTGCGCTTGCCGGTCTCGATAATCTCGTTGTCGAGTTGTTTCTTCACCTTGGCTACCACCTCTTCGATACGGGCGGGGTGTATGCGGCCGTCGCTCACCAGCTGGTGCAGGGCCAGGCGGCAGGTCTCGCGGCGCACGGGGTCGAAGCCGCTGATGACAATGGCCTCTGGGGTGTCGTCCACCACGATTTCAACACCGCAGGCAGCCTCCAGGGCACGGATATTACGACCCTCACGGCCGATGACACGACCCTTGACGTCGTCGTTATCAATATGGAACACCGACACCGAGTTCTCCACGGCCGTTTCCGTTGCCACGCGCTGGATGGTCTGTATCACAATCTTCTTGGCCTGGGCATTGGCATTGAGCTTGGCCTCGTCCATAATCTCGTTGATGTAAGCCTGCGCATCGGTGCGGGCCTCGTCCTTCAGGCTCTCCACCAAACGGCTTTTGGCCTCCTCGGCACTCAGACCCGAGAGCTCCTCCAGCTTCTCGCGCTCCTTGAGCTGCATCTTCTCCAGCTCCTCCTGCTTCACCGAGAGCAGTTTCTTCTCGTTGTCGATACGCTGCTGCTGGCTATCAAGCTCGTTCTTACGGCGACCAAGCTCTTCCTGACGCTGATTGAGCGACATCTCGCGCTGCTTCAGCTTGTTCTCGCTCTGCTGGATGTGCTGGTTGCGCTGCTGCACCTCCTTCTCCAGCTCTGCCTTCTTGTTGAGGAATTTTTCCTTCACCTCGAGCAGTTTCTTTTCCTTAAGCACTTCGGCCTCCTTTCCGGCAGCCTCCACCATCTCGTTGTATTTTCCCTTAAGTACATAACGGAAAACCATGTATCCGCATACACCGCCCACAACAAGGGCGGCCACGGCAATGATTATTGATAGAACCATAAATTAATATATATATGTATAAAATTAATATTCTTCTCTTGCGGCAGGCTCCTCAAGCCCCACCTCATCTCAATCAGCTATGACCTTGTCAATTTCAGCAGTAAGCCGCGAGAGAAGACTATTATAGGCACCAACATCCTTGTTGGCCGCCTCCATTTGTAACTTCACACCAATCTCCAACAGCGCCGTAGCGGCTATGAATCGCTCGCTGCGGCGACCTCTGAACATCTCGGCATACTTCTGATAAGTTGCCTGTACGAGTTTTGCGGCATCTCGATAGTAGACTTCCTCGTCGCCCTTAACGTAGATGTCAATCTTCTCGTCGCAGATGTTCAGACTGATATGTTGTTTCTCTTTGTTTACTTCTGCCATTGTTTTAGGCCTTTGATGCCGGGGGATGAATGGTGGGTGTCAAGTATTACCATCCAACTCGTCACCCTGCAGCATCGCAATACATTTGTTTACCTCGCGTATGAGGCGAGCCAGACGGTCCTTAGCACCATCCAAGTCGCCGTCACTGATAGTCATCATCTTGGCCATCTTCAGCGAGTTGTAGTCGTTTTCAGTCTGAGTAAGCTTAGCTTGAAGCACTTTCATGTCCTGCTCCTGCTTGTCGAGCATGCTATAAAGCTCTGTGTTCTCCTTCTTCAGCTCCTGAAGACGGAGAATCATCTGCCTCACGCGGGCCTCAAAAGCGGCTAAAATCTTCTCATTCTGAGTCATGATTACATTTTCAACATACAAAAGTAGGCATTTTTCGCGTAACAACCTGCTTTTGCGCCTGTTATTTAATATTAATTAAGAAGTTCTTTACTTCTTGTCGTCGTCAGCAGGCTGTTTTTCTTTCTTGGCGAGCATAACCACCCTATAGACGAAGTCAGTGACCCACTTCTGCGAGAAGCCCAGTTTCTGGTTGTACTTACGCACGTCAACCACAGCTTTCATCACGCTGGCGTCGCTGAAGTCATTTTTGTTGAAGATGTCGCTGATGGTCTTCTCCGTCATTGTAAAGATTGTTTTCTTGAAGATGCTGGGTACACGCAGCTTAAACTTCATCAAATTCGACGTGAGCATCATCAGTTCCTGAGTGAAGCCTTGAAACTGGTACATATACGTCTGCACGTCCTGCACATTCTTACAGCGGCGCCGAATGCTCTGGTCTATCTCCTTGGTAAAAGACTCGTCCATGTCATACATTTCCTTCAGCATCTTCGTCACGCGCTGCTTCTCGCCCACACCCAGCCGGTTGTTCACTGTCGGTACCTTCAGCGTCTGCTTAAACACTCTGAGGTCGGGCAGCGCCGCCAGGTTCGTGATATGCAGGTCTGCAGCCATCACTGCCTGAAAATATACGCGTATGAGGGTCATGAAGTCTTCCATGCCCCCGACCTTTTGTTCTTCTTCTTTCTTTCCGAATAAATTACTAAAAAAACTCATATTTTTCATTTACTAATATCCCCACTCATTGTATCTCACGTCCAGGCCTGCCGTCAGCAGCCACGACGCTAACGTCTGCTCATAGAGCTTCATCAGGTAGACGGGAGCTCCCATGGCCAAAATAGTCAACAATATCTTTTTCATTGCTCTTATACTATTATCACTATTTCCTGATAACCTTACGCGTCTGCTGGCTGTCGCTTTCTATATAGAGGCCCTTGGCGGGCTGCTCTACAGACTGGCCCTTCAGGTTGTAATAACCGGTGGCGGCACCCTCGTCAGCCGTCACGTTGCCGATGCCCACGGGCTTGGACTCGTCGAGCCTCACCACCTCAAAGGTAGCCACCAGCGGGTAGTGGTCGCCCAGCACCTTGCCGTTGTACTTATAGCCCTCGGTGTCAAGACTGTACGACACGGCCTTTATTTGCGTGCCTTGTACGGGGTTGATATACAGTATCTTGTCATACGTCTCGCCGTTGAGAATGTTGCCGTCCCTCTGGTTCTCCTGATAGCCGTCCTTAGGAGCCGGATACACGCCCTTCAAGTCTAACTCTACAAACACATCGCTCACGGTGGCCTTGCCCGTGGCCTCGATGGCGTCGATAAACTGCGCCTTCACCTGGTCGCGGTAGTAATAGCTGTTCATGTCGCCCACCACGATGATGGGCCGCGTGTCGATATGGGCTATCACGTCGTCGCGCAGCTGCTGCCATTGTGCCAGACGGGCCTCGCGGTCTTTACCGTCTTTCAGTTCGGCCTCGTCAAGTACGTAGCTGGCGTCCATGTGCATGTTGTACACAATGACCGGCGTGCCGTCGTCGAAGGTCAGCTCATAGCGGCGGAAACCCTTCGTCACCAGCATGTCGTTGGCATGGCTGAACTTGCCGAAACCCTGCTTCCAGGCCACGCGCTCGCTCTTGCCCAGCGTGATGCCGTTCTTCCAGCAGGCGCCAAGACCGTCGCACTCAAACTGCTCGTTCTGCGCGTGCAGCAGGTCTACCTTCTTGCCGGGCACCTCAAGGCCTACGGCTCCCGACCATTGGTCAAACTGGTAGTAGTCTTCAAGCACTGCCATCAGCTCGTCATGATAGTTGAAGTCTTCCTGGAAGAACATCAGGTCGTAGCCGCGCTGAGCCAGATATTTACTTATGCGCACCGAACCGGCACTGCCCGGACCCTCGGCATTGACATTAAACACCAGGATTTTCTGGGGCAGGCCGTCCACATTTAGGGTAGCCACACTAAAGCGTCCTGACTGCTGAGCTGCCACTGCCGAAGAGACTGCAAACAGTCCTGACAGAAAAAGGGTACGAAACGTATTACTGATAATCATACAATTATTACAATTCCGTTGCAAAATTACGTATTTCTACCCAAACGACAAAACCATCAGCCATATTTTTTGCTTCACGGCTAAAAATATCAGCATGAGCTTTCGTTTTTTTTATTTTATTAGTAACTTTGCAGCCACAAACAAAAGAAATAACCAAAAGATTCAGAGAAGTTAATTTTAAATACCAATCGTCATGAAAGGAATCGTATTAGCCGGTGGCAGCGGTACACGCCTCTACCCCATCACCAAGGGCATATCGAAACAGCTCATCCCCATCTTTGACAAGCCCATGATTTATTACCCCATCTCGGCGCTCATGCTCGCCGGTATTCGCGATATTCTCATTATCTCCACGCCCCATGATCTGCCAGGCTTCCAGCGCCTGCTGGGCGACGGTAGCGACCTAGGCGTCAATTTTCATTATGCCGAGCAGCCCAGCCCCGACGGTCTGGCACAGGCATTCATTATCGGCCGTGAGTTCATTGGCGACGACTGTGTCTGCCTGGTACTGGGCGACAACATCTTCTATGGCTCCGGCTTCACGGGATTGCTTAAGCAAAGCGTTGAAAATGCCGAGAAGCAGGAACTGGCAACCGTTTTCGGATACTGGGTCAATGACCCGGAGCGCTACGGCGTGGCAGAATTCGACACCCAAGGCAACTGCCTGAGCATTGAGGAGAAACCCCAGCGTCCGAAATCGAACTATGCCGTCGTAGGTCTCTATTTCTATCCCAACAGTGTGGTAGACATTGCCGCCAACATCAAGCCCAGCGCCCGCGGTGAACTGGAAATCACCACCGTCAATCAGGAGTATCTACGCCAGCAGAGGCTCAAGGTACAGACTCTACAGCGCGGTTTCGCCTGGCTCGACACTGGCACCCACGACTCACTAGCCGAAGCCTCAACATTTATTGAGGTCATTGAGAAGCGTCAGGGGCTAAAGGTGGCATGCCTTGAAGAGATTGCCTTTAAACAGGGATGGATTTCGCGCAATCAGCTTGTCCACCTTGCTCAGCCGATGCTCAAGAATGGCTACGGACAGTACCTCATGCAGCTGGCAAAGGAGTAACAAAATAGTTACTGTACGTATTCTACATTGACGCCAGCAGCATGTAGCCAGTCGACAAGTGTCTGCTCATAAAGCCTAGGCAGAAAAAGCATCGCCTCAGGGCTGACCAGCTCTGTCGGCAGCGTTGACGTCTCTGCCAGCGAGCGTGAAGCGTCGGGACTGTTGGTGAGGTAGACAATAACGTCGACAATATCGAGCAACTTAATACCAGAGTCTTCAAGCATCTCATAAAAATCGGTAAGTGTAAGTCCCAGCTTTTTTAACACACCGGTGATTTGCCCTAAGATGTCAAAGAAACTGGCACGCCGCATTCCTGACAATTGGCGCACGCTGCCGCCGGCCTCCAGGGTGCCTTTGGCTATGGCTTCGTTGACATCGCGGACAAAGGCACGGCTGTTGCCCTGACGGACGATTTTACGCAGGTCGATGCCCCAGCTTTCCAGATACTTGATAAGCTTCATCAGGTTCAGGTCGTGCACCACCTCACGGTAGAAACGGTTCTGTTCGCCCTCATAGTAGAGCACGGGCCAAAACTGTATGGCCGCCATGGTCTGAACGGCCCACACGATGGCTGACTGCTGATGGTTGAGCTTAAAGACGAGCATGTTGGTCTGCAGCGAGGACTTGCCAGGCACGATGCTAGGCTTGAAGCCTTGCTGCTTCATCCACGAAATCATCGGACGGGCACACTGCACGGGCACATAGTTATCGTGGCGGCTATGCTCAATAAAATACTGCCGATTGAGGTTGGGCTTCCAGCCATTGGTAATGGCTATTTCGCCGAGCTTGGCATCCAGCGCCTTGGCGGGGGCGCTGGAGGGGTTCATGTAGGCTGGCTGCAACAACTGGTGGAGTGAGTCTAAGCCATAGATACCTAGGTCGCCTTTATTCTTGGTCCTGATAGCCTTCTCAACGTTAGAGGCTACAGGTTCCTTGAATAGGTCGCTATATTTAATACCCATGTGGCGCCACTCATTATTAGCTATCAAGAACATGGCCACATCGTTGATAGCATCGCACTCGTCGCGCCTGACATATTCTGCCAGCGCGCCCTTTGTGTCAAGCAGCCCACCGCCAACGAAAGTCTTGTCAATCACGATACCCTGATACTTTGGCTCCATGTCGCACAGCTTGGCGGCATACATACTCTCGGTGGCTCCCTGAGAATAACCCATATTAAATAGGTATTTGCCCTGGGCTATGTGGTGGTCGCTGAAAAGCTGGCGGGCAGCCAACAGGCCGTCAAGAATGTTGCGGGCATTGGTATCGCCGCAGAGATAGGCAGCCGGACGGTCTATCGACGAGCCGTAGCCTATATAGTCGCTCATGACAATAATATAATTGGGCTTCAAGGGATTGGCCAGCATGACTGAAGGCATCTCCAATTCTCCCTGCGAAGGAGCCTGCGAAGGATTGCCCAGAGTATGGTGGTTAAACAGGATAATGCCGTCGCAAGGTACATCGCCACTAACGATGTCCGTCGGGGCCAGGATAACGCCGCTGATGGTCACTGGCTGACCGTCGGGGTCGACCGACGGATATTCATATACATAATGGCGCACACTGCGCGAGCCCAGGCTCACGCCTTCAAGTTTAACCTTCAGTGCCGTATCCGTCTGATGCAGGATATGATAGGTATTGGTGGCCGATGGCACATTGGCGGCCGATGGCACGCCGCCAACGGATTGCGCGCCAGCAGTGAGCAGAGTCCCCCACCCTGCCAGCAACGCAAGCAAAGACTTCTGTAATATCGGTGGTAGGCTTACAAACATGCTGCTGCTAAGGGTTTTTAGTCAGCGCTTCTTGCGGCTGAAAAGATTAACGAGTCCGCCATAATTCTTCTTAACCTTACGATAGAGCAGGAAAAGATCGATGACTGTCACGGTGTTGTTGACAACACCGGCAATGAAGTCGTGACGGGTAGAGTCCTCTCGCTTGACGAAAATCTCATTCCACACTGCCGAAAACTGCTTGTTGTCAGTTTGCATCTGAGCGAGCAACTCATCCTTGCGCTGTCGGATTTCCTCCAGCGTATGATATGTGGTCTGTGGGGTCTGTACGGGTAACAAAACTTACGAAGTTGAGAATTGAGAGTTATGGTTACATCTGCAACAGCGCTCAAAGGGTTGTGGATGGCTATTTACTCATGAGCAGATTGGCGATGAAGCTCACTAATGGGCGTTCAATCCAGCGCTGATGGTAGAGGAAGAAGAGTAACAGCAACAGCAGGTGAAGCCCTGCCACCACCATAAAGGCCGCCACCATGCCAATATAGGCACCGAGCCAGTAAGCCAGCGCAAATGCCAGGAACATCATCACTGCAATGATGATAAGAAAGAATATGATTGACAAGGCGGCGGCAGTTAACAGGCGCACCACCTTGTCAATCACGTCCAGCTTGACATACTCCGTCTGAAGCCCTAAATAGTGCTTCAACAGTTCCGCCAGCTGAGCAATATTCTCTACGTTCTTGTCGGTCGACAACACGGTGGGGTTTACTATTTACAAATTTACTATTTACAGATTTACTAATTTACGACTACTCCTCGGCTACGTCCTGGATGTCGTCCACAAGGTCGCCAACTTCCTTGCGGCTAAGCCTAATGTTATGTTTTTTTAGGAAATCCTCTACAGCGTCAGTAATTTTCACACGCGTATCGGCACCCTTTTCCGGAGCCATTAACACACCTAATGCGCAACCGGCGATAGCACCGCCGAGGAAAGCGCCAATATAGCCTAGACTTTTCATAATATTGATTGTTTTATGAGTGAAACATTAATTTGCGAAGGCAAAAATACTACTTTTTTCTGAATGTAGCGTTAAAAATTGTATCATTTTTTGTTAAAATGTGAGTATTTCTTGCATTTAACAAAGTTTAGGTAGGATTTTTGTTCGTTTTCGCCCAAGTTTTTGTAATTTCGCCGTGATTTTCAATCACCGACATATTAAACCATTCAATAAACGAAAGAAAAAGTATGAAGAAGTACATGATTGTTTGCGCAGGGTTGAGCCTGGCTTTAGCTTTTACGAGCTGTGGTAAGAGTAGTGAGAGTGCCTATAAGAAAGCCTACGAGAAGGCCAAGTCGCAGGAGGCTGCCCAGCGCGTGGACACCCAGACGGAGGCTCCCGCCACCATAGCTCCCGTGGTAACGCGCCCTGCCACTCAGACCCGTGTTGTAGACAATGCCGACAACGTGTCTGTACGTCAGGAAAAGGTGGTGCTGGTCAACGGCGCCGGTCTTAGGAACTACAGCGTCGTGGTGGGTTCGTTCAGCCTGCAGGCCAATGCCGAGGGGCTGATGCAGCAGCTGCGCGACGGTGGGTACAACGCCCAAATTGTAAAGAACGAGTCAAACAATATGTTCCGCGTGGTGGCCACCACCTTCGACAACAAGCTCGACGCCGCCAACAGCCGCGACCAGATTCGCGGTTCGAAATTCAACCCCAAGGGCGACGCATGGTTGCTCTATAACATGCAGTAATAGCGGTTGGCCAGGATTCTATCGATTGACTACGGTCGCAAGCGCACAGGAATAGCAGTTACTGACCCTCTGCAATTGATTGCCGGAGGGTTGGTAACTGTTGCTACGTCAGAACTTTTCAACTGGCTACAGAATTACCTCGCCCGCGAGCAGGTAGAGCGCATTGTCATTGGCGAGCCACGCCAGCCCAACGGTGCCCCCAGCGAGAACTTGGGACGCGTACAGCAGTTTGTGGCCCGATGGCGCAAGACGCGCCCCGACGTGCCTATAGAGTACTACGACGAGCGGTTCACCTCAGTGCTGGCTCATCAGGCCATGCTTGACGGCGGGCTCAAGAAGAAAGCCCGCCAGGATAAAGCATTGGTAGACGAGATTTCGGCCACCATCATCTTGGAAGACTATCTGCGCTCGCGCAAATTGTAAAATCGTCGAATTGTTAAATCGTTAAATAGTCAAATGATTCTACCTATTTATATATATGGTCAGCCGGTGCTGCGCAAGGTGGCCGAAGACATTACACCCGACTATCCGGCACTGAAAGAGCTGATTAGCGACATGTGGGAAACGCTGAAAGAGAGCGAGGGCATAGGCTTGGCAGCTCCGCAGATAGGCAAGGCGATACGCCTGGTGGTGATCGACCTTGACGTCATCAGCGACGACATGCCCGAGTACAAAGGCTTCCGGCAGGTGTTTATCAACGCCCATATCCTGGAGAAAGACGACAGCGAAACCACGAGCAGCGAAGAGGGATGCCTGTCGCTGCCCGCCATCCACGAGAAGGTGGTCAGGCCCACGCGTATCCACGTGCAATGGATGGACGAGCAGTTCCAGCAGCACGACGAGTGGATAGAGGGCTACCTGGCCCGCGTCATGCAGCACGAGTTCGACCACCTGGACGGCCACATGTTCATAGACCGCATCTCGCCCCTGCGCCGACAGCTCATCAAGAGCAAGCTCAAAGCCCTCACCCTGGGGCGCTACCGCTGCGGCTACAAGACCAAGGCTGCAGTGCGCGCTTCGCGATAAATGATAAAAGATAAATGATAAATGATAAATGGCTGCGCCGGAAAGGTGCAAGGATTGTTTGGCCATCGAAATGGTGGCGGCTGGTAAGTTTGTCATTTATCATTTGTCATTTGTCATTTAGCACGCTGAGTGCACTGGCTCAGTTCAACACCGACCGTCTGATTATGATTGGGCGCTCGGCACTCTATTACGAGGACTACGTCCTCTCTATCCAATACTTTAATCAGGCCATCACGGCCAAGCCATATCTCTATGAGCCATGGTTCTTCCGCGGAGTGGCCAAATATTACCTCGACGACTTCAGCGGCGCCGAGGCCGACTGTACGAAGGCCATCGAGCGCAACCCCTACGTCACCAACAGCTATGAGCTGCGTGGACTCTGCCGCATCAGGCTCAATAGGTTTGCCGAGGCTGTCAGCGACTATACCAGTGCGCTGAAGTATGACCCCGAGAATCAGGGGCTGTGGCACAACCGCGTACTCTGCTATATACGCTCTAAAGACTACGACCGCGCTTTAGGACAACTCGACACCATGCTGGCGCGATGGCCCAAATATGCCAGCGGATACTCGATGAAGGCCGAAGCCTATCTGCTGAAAGAAGACACCGCACAGGCTGTTACCGCCTTAGACAAAAGTTTGGAGATAGACCCCTACGACGGCCATACCTGGGCGGCACGCTCTATCATCAGCCTCTCGCGCAGTGAGTGGAAAGAGTCAGAGCGCTACCTCAACGAGGCCATACACCTGCTGCCCAAGAGTGGCGGCAACTATATCAACCGCGCACTGGCGCGCTATAACCAGAACAACCTGCGCGGCGCCATGGCTGACTACGACACCGCCCTCGACCTGGAGCCCAACAACTTCTTAGGACACTACAACCGCGGACTGCTGCGCGCACAGGTGGGCGACGACAACCGCGGCATCGAGGACTTCGACTTCGTGCTGAAACTGGAGCCCGACAACATGCTGGCACGCTTCAACCGCGGACTGCTGCGCGACAAGACCGGTGACCTGCGCGGAGCTATCAGTGACTATACCAAGGTGATTGACGAATTCCCAAACTTCTGGACAGGGCTCCACTACCGCGCCGGCTGCTACCGCCGCTTAGGCATGAACCGTCAGGCCGAGCAGGATGAATTCCGCATACTGAAGGCTCAGATGGACAAACGCTACGGCGGCCATCAGCCCAAGATGAAGAAGCACCCCATGCGTAAACGCAGCGACGAGGATCTGGAGAAATACAACCAGCTGGTAGTGGCCGACGAGCAGGAGATGGAAACCGACTATAAGAACGACTACCGCGGACGCGTGCAGAACCATCGCGTCGAGGCCACCTACCTGCCCATGTATAAGCTGGCGCTGGAGCCGGTGAAGCACGAGGTGACTGCTTACGTGGCCTACGACGAGACGGTGGAGACGTTCAACCGTCAGTCGTCGCGGCGCCTTTACATCGTCAACGACCTGCCGTCGCTCACCGAGAGCAAGTCGCAGACATACTTCGCATACGTCGACACGCTCAGCAGCGTCATCGGCGACGTGCGCAACTTAACGGCTGTAGGCTCGGCACTGCTGTTGCGCGCCGTCACCTACACCGCCATGCAGAACCTGGAGGGCGCTATCGACGACCTCTCTACCTATCTGCAGATGGACAGTCTCTCGGCCATTGCCCTGTGGCAGCGCGCCGTCTGCCAGTCTAAGGTCAACGACTTCCAGGCCTCACAGGGCACGAATATCGACATGAAGACGGCCAACGTGCTGATGGACCTGACGGCCGCCATAAACCATGCTCCGCGCAACGCGTACCTTTATTATAATAGAGGCAACGTCTATGTGAAGCGTAAAGACTATGCCCGTGCCATAGAGGACTACACACAGGCACTGGCCCTGGACGGCCGTCTGGCGGAAGCTTACTACAACCGCGGACTGGCACGCATTGATAGCGGTCAGCATGCTGAGGGCATTAGCGACCTGAGCAAAGCCGGTGAATTAGGACTATACAAGGCCTACAGCCTGATGAAACGCTATGCTAAATGAGGAATGAGAAACTCGTCAAATTGTAAATAGTAAATCGTCAAATTGTAAATAGACAAGATGTTGGACAAGGAGAATTTAGTTTGGAGTAAGATACTGACGACGGTGCTGAAGATGCCGGGCGTCAAAGTAGACAGAATAGCTTTTCTGCGCAAGGAGCTGCGTCCTTACTGCAACCAGTCGCGGCTACAGATGATTGGCAGCGTAAGGCCCTATACTGTAGTGTCGGAACAGGTGGTCGACAAGTTAGCCAAGCAGTGTGTGGCCTACCACACAACATTGGCCACCACCACGTCGGCTCTTGCCGGACTGCCCGGCGGACTGGCTATGGCCGCCACACTGCCCGCTGACCTGACACAGTATTTCTATCATGTCTTCGTACTCTCTCAGAAGCTGGCCTACCTCTACGGCTACCCCGACTTCTTTGCCGACGATGACACCGCCGAGAAAACAGACGACGAGGAGCTGGGCGCCACGTCCAGCGACCTGCTGACCATCTTCATGGGGGTGATGATGGGAGCCCCTGTTGCTGAGAAAGGCTTGGGTGAGTTGTCTAAGGCCGTGGCTGAGAATGCAGTCACCCGCCTGCCACGCGTAGCGTTGACAAAGATGGCCCTCTACCCCATCGTCAGCCAGATAGCCAAGATGATAGGCACACGGCTGACGAAAGACAGTTTTGCCAAGGGTGTAGGCCGCCTGATACCTCTTGCCGGCGGTCTTTTCTCCGGAGGTCTGACGTTGCTCACCTTCCGTCGCGGCGCCAACCGTCTGCGCCGTCAATTGCAGGCCCAGCGTCACCTCTTCGACGACGGCGCCATTGACTCTATAGAAATGGCCAATATCAGAGCATCGTTCGTCAAAGCCGACAAAGCCGAGCATAACCCTAAGCTGGTACAAAAAGCCATCATCGAGGCTATTATCAACATGGGAAAGATTAACGATGAGGTTTCGCCAGAGAAGCATAAACTGATAGAACAGCGCATTGCCCGCACCAAGATTGACGCTCAGGACAAACTTGAACTGCTGGGCAATATCACGTCGGAACAGAGCTACGACGTAGATTTCGACCTGTTAGCCACCGACCGCGAAGCCGCCCAAGAGGCTTACGACGCTATGAAAGCCTTAGCCGCTATGGACGAGAAAACCACCATGGCCGAGAAGATTTATCTCAATATGGCTGCCCAGAAGTTAGGCATCAGACCCGAAAACGACTGATGCCCAAAATATTCACAGGCAATAAAGGTGCGAAATACAAAAATTATTCGTACCTTTGCAGCCGCAAAATAGTAAAATACTTAAATAGTAAAATAGTCCAATAACAATGTCGTTACTTGACAAGATTGATGCACTGTTGAAAGAAGTGCAAGAACTAAGTGCAAAGAATGCTGACGAGGTGGAACAACTCCGCCTGAAGTATCTCAGCAAGAAGGGTGAGATTACTGCCCTGATGAATGATTTCCGCAATGTGGCCGCCGACGAGAAGAAAACCGTCGGCATGAAAATCAATGAATTGAAGCAGATGGCCACTGAACGTATCAACACCCTTCGTGAGGAATGTGAGACACAGGAGACGGGCAGCGAGGCCATCGACCTGACACGCACGCCCTACCCTGTGAAGTTAGGCACCCGCCACCCGCTGACCATCGTTACCAACGAGATTATCGATATCTTCTCGCGCATGGGCTTTGTACTGGCCGACGGTCCCGAGGTGGAGGACGACCTGCACGTGTTTACCAAGATGAACTTTGCCGCCGACCACCCCGCTCGCGACATGCAGGACACCTTCTTCGTGTCGCAGCATCCTAACGACGTGACAAAGAACATCCTGCTGCGCTCGCACACCTCCAGCGTGCAGGCCCGCGTCATGGAGCAGATGCACACTGAGGACGGTAAGCTGACAGCTCCCATCCGCGTCATCTGCCCCGGCCGTGTTTACCGCAACGAGGCCATCACAGCCCGCGCACACTGCTTCTTCCACCAGGTAGAGGGTCTGTATATCGACAAAAACGTATCGTTTACCGACTTGAAGCAGGTGCTGCTCAGCTTCGCCCGCGAGATGTTCGGCGCCGACACCAAGATCCGCCTGCGTCCCTCGTACTTCCCCTTCACCGAACCATCGGCCGAGATGGACATCTCGTGCTTCATCTGCGGCGGCAAGGGCTGTGGATTCTGCAAGCACACAGGCTGGGTAGAAATCCTGGGCTGCGGCATGGTAGACCCCAACGTCTTGGAGCAGTGCGGCATCGACTCTAAGATTTACTCCGGCTATGCCTTCGGCATGGGCGTGGAGCGTATCACCAACCTCAAGTACCGCGTCAATGACCTGCGCCTGTTCTCTGAGAACGACACCCGATTCCTTGAGGAGTTTGAGGCTGCCGACTAAGGGAGAATTGAAGGATTGGAGGATTGAAGGATTGAAGGATTGAAACGTTGAAAAACCATATACGACAATTCTTGATTATTGGCGCCGTATTGCTGACGTGCGCCTGTGGCAGCAAGCACGACGAGCGTGCTGCCGCAGGCGTTGCTGACTCTTTAGTTATTGTGCCAAACACTTTGCCGGGCGATTCCACTATCTATGGCATCGCCTGCGATGGCTGCAACGACACCATTCTGATATACCTGCCAACTATCAGTGCCGACCCCGACACGATGAATATTCTTGCAGCGTCGAAACGACAACAGGTATTTGGACGCATGAGCATTGGCGACGTCATAGCTATCATCCCCAATGCTGCCAACCCCAAAGTGGGCGATATGGTAGTCAATATGGAGACACTGAAGGGTAAATGGTGCTTCTTGGCAGCCCCCACGCTGCGCGAACGTGCCGGCATGAGCAGTAGCGAGCGTGCTAATCACTCGCTGAAACGTGACTCCGTGCTACGCTCTATGCTGCAGCCCCGCGAATTTGGCATTGAACTTAAAGGTGAGAACACCGCGCGCCCCATCAGCAGTATCTCCTACTCTATAGCTACCGACGAGAACAGTCCGGTAGTCTATCCAAAGATAAAGCGCTATCGCCGGTGGCACCTTTACAACGGCAAACTGATTCTCAGTGAGACGTCGCGCGACAGCTTGGGCAATGTATTCATCACCAGCAGCGACACGGCAGCGCTCCTCTTGCTGCGCCCCGACACGATGGCCCTGAAGTTTAAGGACAGAGTGCAGGGCTATTACTCCCAACACTCAATATCGTCCTCCAGTTCCGGCAACTGATGACGGTGGAAGGTGGGACTGGCAATGCCCTGCCGCTTCTGCTGTCGGTAGTCGTCGAGCAACCGGAAGGCATATTTCCCCAGCGAGAAAATAGCCACCAGGTTGCAGGCCGTGAGCAAGGCCATACACAGGTCGATGATGCTCCACACGGTTTCGAGCGAAGCCAGAGCACCAAACATCACCATTGCTCCACCGGAAAGGATACGATACACTGTCAAGGCTTTAGCGCTCGACGTCATAAAGCGCACGTTTGCCTCGCCGTAATAATAATTGCCAATCATGCTGGAATAAGCAAACAGCAATATGGCCACGGCAACAAACACTGGTCCCCAGGCGCCCACCTCACTCTCCAAAGCCACCTGTGTCAGCATGATGCCATCCAGTTCAGGATGGCTGTAGACCCCACTGATAAGGATGATAAACGCCGTACATGAACAGACCACCAGCGTGTCGGTAAACACACCCAGTGCCTGGATAAGTCCCTGCTTCACGGGATGCGACACGGCAGCCGTTGCCGCCGCATTAGGCGCGCTGCCCTCGCCGGCCTCGTTTGAGAAAAGTCCGCGCTTCACACCGTTCATGATAGCCGCCCCGACGGTGCCGCCAACAGCCTGCTCCAGTCCGAAGGCACTATCGACAATCACCTTCAGCACATGCGGCAGGTGCTCAATATTCATGACGATAATCACCACAGCCAGCAGAAAATAGCCCACCGCCATCACGGGCACAAGCACCGAGCTGACACGTGCGATGCGCTGTATGCCACCAAAGACGACTCCAAGAGTGACGACCATCAGTACTAAGCCCACCACCTTGGGGTTCCACCCAAAAGCACCCTCCATGGCGCCACAGATGGTGTTAGTCTGTACCGAATTGTTGGCCAGTCCAAAGGTGACGGTTATCAGTACAGCAAATAATACTGCCATCCAGTGGCGATGCAGTCCGTGCTCGATATAGTAGGCAGGCCCGCCGATGAACGACTCACTATGACGTCGCTTGAAAAGCTGCGCCAAGGTAGACTCCACAAAGGCCGTCGCCGACCCTACGAGAGCCATCACCCACATCCAGAAGACTGCGCCAGGACCGCCAACGGCTATGGCCGTAGCCACGCCGGCGAGGTTGCCGGTGCCCACACGCGATGCCAGCGACACAGCGAAAGCCTGGAACGACGAGATGTGACGCTCATGTCCCTCCGGGCGTCCCGCCGAGTCGGTGAGCAGCCGCAGCATCTCGCCCACCATGCGAAACTGCACGAAGCGCGTGCGCCACGTAAACCAAAAGCCGCCGCCGACAAGGGCAGCGATGATGACATAGCCCCAGAGGGCATCGTTGACGGCGTTGAGTACTTCAATCATATAACCCTATGATTAAGCATGCGCTGCTCGGCCATCTTCTCATATTTGGTGCCGGGCTTTCCATAGTTTGCATAGGGATAGATGCTGATACCGCCGCGAGGGGTAAACAGACCGATGACCTCGATATACTTGGGAGCCATCAGCTTTACCAGGTCTTTCATAATGATGTTGACACAGTCTTCGTGGAAGTCGCCGTTGTTGCGAAACGAGAAGAGATAAAGCTTCAGGCTCTTCGACTCCACCATCCGCTCAGCGGGGATATACATAATTTTGATTTCCGCGAAGTCGGGCTGTCCCGTGATGGGACACAGCGATGTAAACTCCGGGCAATTGAACTGCACCCAGTAGTCGTTGCCCTGATGCTTGTTCTCAAATGTTTCCAGCACCTCTGGTGCATAGGTATTCAGGTAGCCGGTTTCGCGGCCCAGGGCTTTCAGATGCTCCTGCTTTCTATCCATGTTTGTTGATTATTGATTTATTATTCATCCTCTTCATCGTCAAAGTCGAAGCCCTCCCAGTCGCCGTAGCTTCCTTCGAGCGAGGGGCCGACAAAGGCATCCATGGCGCGGCGGTCCTTTTTCGTGGGACGTCCAGTGCCACGGGCACGGTTGACGAAACCGCTGATACGGTTCATCTCCAGCAGTTCATACTGGTCGGCAGCGGTGATGTTCTCGTAAATCTCCGGCAGCAGCTTCGCCCCCACTCGTTGCTCAATGGGTTTGAGCAACTTGAAGGTGTAAGTCACCGGCGCCTTGCGCACGCCAATCTCATCGCCCACCTTCACCATGCGCGAAGGCTTCACCAGCGTGCCGTTCACCGTCACTCGGCCATTCTTACAGGCATCGGCAGCAATAGTGCGCGTCTTGAAAATGCGCGCCGCCCATAGCCACTTGTCAATTCTTGCTTCGTCCATGCGGTAGCAAATTATTCACTTATCACTTATCACTTATCACTTATCACTTTTCACTTTTCACTTAACACTTTCCCCTTCCCCAACTTGTTATACTGGTTCATGGTGATGTCAATGCCAGCCAGCACGAAACTCCTGATGATATCCACGGCTACGTCGATGGCGGGTTGCAGCTGTTGCAACTGCTCGTCGTCGTAGCGGCCTAACACCCAGTCAATCTGTCCACCCTGCGGGTAATCGTTGCCAATACCCATGCGCAGGCGCGGATAGTTCTGGCCTATGAGCTGCTGAATATGCCCCAAGCCGTTGTGGCCTCCGTTAGAGCCGCTGGCCTTCAGGCGAAACTGCCCTACGGGCAGTGCCACGTCATCGCTCACCACGAGCATACGTTGCTGGTCAATGTTCTCCTTGTTCAGCCAGTAGCGCACAGCATTGCCGCTGAGGTTCATAAACGTCGACGGCTTGAGCAGCACCACCTTGCGGCCCTTCAGCGACGTTTCGGCCACGAAGCCGTAGCGTCGGTCACTGAAAACAGTATTGGACGCCTTAGCAAAAGCGTCCAACACCATAAATCCTGTATTGTGGCGGGTCAACTCATAGTCGGGACCAACGTTGCCCAAGCCAACAATCAAATACTTGTCCATATCAAATTATTACTCTGTGGCTGCAGCGGCAGCACGCGATGCACGAGTAGCCTTCACAGAGCAGACGACCACCTCGGGCGAGGTAGCAATCTTAAGGCCCTCAAACTGCAGTGAACCCACCTTGATAGCCTTACCCAGCTGCAGGTCAGTAACGTCGATGTCCAGTTTCTCAGGAATGTTCTTATAAGGAGCGGTAACGTCAATCTTGCGGATTGAGAGGTTCAGGCGACCACCATCACGCACACCCTGAGCATGACCGGTGAGGTTGACAGGAATACCCACGGTGATGTCCTTCGTATCGTTAATCTCAAAGAAGTCGGCGTGCAGCAGGGCGTCCGTCGTGGGGTGGAACTGCAACTCCTTCATGATGGCCTTGTGCTCCTTGCCGTCGATGGTCAGGTTCACCACATACACGTGAGGCGTATAGATAGCCTTGCGCAGCTCGGAGAACGATGCCTGGAAAGCCAGTGCCTCGGGCAGACCGTTCTCACCCTTCTTCTCACCATACAGATTGCAGGGAACAAGTCCCTCCTTGCGCAAGAGCTTAGAAGCCTTCTTGCCGGTAGCGGTACGTACCTGACCGCTGACATTGATTTCTTTCATAACCTTTAATAATGTGTTACTCTAAATTAATAATGTTTGTTGTTAATTCACCATCACACGGTGCGCCTCCTTCGCGGAAAGCGGGTGCAAAGGTACAAAGAAAAAATGAAAAACTAAAAAATTAAAAGGCTAAAATTCAAAAAGAGTGTTTTTTTCTTGCATAATCAGCGGAAAATGAGTATTTTTGCAGTCGAAACAAAGCATAAGAGCATGATAAACCGAGAAATCATACGCATCAAGATTGTTCAGTTAACCTATGCGTACTATCAAAACGGCAACAAGAACATCGATACGGCCGAGAAAGAGCTATTCTTCAGTCTGTCAAAGGCCTACGACCTGTACAACTACCTGTTAGCGTTCATGGTAGCCGTTGCCAAAGAAGCCCAGCGGCGGCTGGAGATTGCAGAGAATAAAGCGCGCCGCGAAGGTTTGGCGAAGCCTTCCACACGCTTCGCCTATAACCGCTTTACGCTTCAGCTGGCTGAGAACCGCCAGCTCAGCGAGTTTATGAGCAATCAGAAATACTCATGGGTAGACGAACCGGAGTTCGTGGGCAAGTTTCTAGAGCAGTTAGAGCAGAGCCAGCTCTATCAGGACTACATGGCCAGCCGCGAAGACAACTATGAGGTTGACCGCGAACTGTGGCGCAAGATTTACCGCACATTTATCCAGGAGAACGACGACCTCGACGCCCTTCTTGAAGACCAGAGTCTCTACTGGAACGACGACAAGGAGGTAGTCGACACCTTTGTACTGAAGACCATCAAGCGCTTTGACGAGCAGAACGGTCCGCGACAGGAGTTGCTGCCCGAGTTCGACAGCGAAGAAGACCGCGAATACGCCCGCAAGCTCTTCCGCGCCGCCATCCTCAATGCCGACGAGTATCAGCGCTACATGAGCGAGGCCTCGCGCAACTGGGATTTCTCACGCCTGGCTTACATGGATGTCATCATCATGCAGATAGCCATTGCCGAGATGCTCACCTTCCCCACCATCCCCGTCAGCGTTACCATCAACGAGTACGTCGATATGGCCAAGCTCTATTCCACACCCAAGAGTGGCGGCTATATCAACGGCATGCTCGACACCATTGCCCGCCACCTTATTAAGTCCGGGCGCATGGTAAAACAGATGAAAGAGTAGGCCGGCATGAAAAATTAAAAAATTCAACCTTCTCAAGTTGAAGGAGTTAGAAGGAGTCGGAGGGAGTTAGAAGGAGTTAGAAGTCAAATGACTATCAACGACAATAACCTCTGAAGCTTGTAGAGAGCAGACTAATGACTTCTGACTACATGAGGCCAAAGGCCGATAACTCCTTCTAACTCCCTCTAACTCCGAAAGTTGAGCGAATGCGAAACTTGAATTGAAAAATTAAAATCACTACACAGTTCATCGTGAAATCACGAAGTGAAATAGTGAAATAGTAAAATAGCAAAATAGCAAAATAGTAAAATGATTAAATTGTTTTTAGCTGCCCAGGCAGCACAAGGCGGCAGCGGCATGTCGATGATTCTGATGATGGTGGCCATCTTTGCCATCATGTGGTTCTTCATGATCCGCCCGCAGCAGAAGAAGCAGAAAGAGATTCAGCAGTTTCAGAACTCGCTCACCGAGGGCACTCAGGTGGTCACCGGCGGCGGCATCTACGGCATCGTCAAGAGCATCGACCTTGCCAAGAACACTGTTGAGGTGAAGATTGCGCGCGACGTGATTATCACCGTTGACCGCAGTTACGTTTTCAAGGACATGTCCGCCGCACCCTTGCAGCAGAAATAGTGCCGTTGCCGCCACATCTGCAGCAGCGCTAAAGCGCCCCACAGCCCGCACGCTGATGAGCCAGTTGATTACACTTTTCAATACAGTCAGGAACTTCTTTTTTAGCCGTGCTAACAGGGAGTTCCTTATCTTCATGTTCTTCCTCCTGCTCTCTGGCGTCTTCTGGCTACTGATGACACTCAACGAGAGCTATGAACAGGAGATTAGCGTGCCTGTGCGCATAGTCAACGTGCCCGACGACGTCATGCTCACCAGCGACGAGAGTGACACCCTGCGCGTCACCCTGCGCGACCGCGGCATGTTGCTGCTGACATACATGTATGGCGACATACTGAAAAACGTTGAGGCCAACTTCAAGCATTACGACCAGGGCAGCGGCAACGGCAGCATCAGTAACAGCGAACTGACGAAAATCCTGCAACAGCACATGGCCAACTCTACGAAGATTGTCAGCATCAAGCCCGAAAAGCTGCATTTCTTCTACAACACCGGTGCCAACAAGCGGGTGCCTGTGCGTTGGCGTGGCCGTGTCATTCCTGAGCATCTCTACTTCCTCAGCAGCGTAAGTTACTCGCCTGACAGCGTCACCGTCTACGCCTCTGAGGAAAAGCTTGACAGCATACGTATGGTCTACACCGAGCCGCTCAATCAGGTAGGCTTCCGCGACACGCTTCACACAGACTGCCGTTTGCAGCGCATGGAGGGTGTCAAGATGGTTCCCAACCAGGTAAAAATCACCTTCTGCACTGATGTGCTCACTGAGGAGAGCATGGAAAACATACCCATCAAGGCTATCAACGTGCCTAAGGGTAAGACACTGCGTATGTTCCCCGCCAAAGTTGCCGTCAGATTTGTCACCGGTATCAACGTCTATCGTACGCTCACCCCTCATGACTTCGCCGTCGTTGCCGACTACAACGACATCCGCGACGGCAAGTCAGAGAAATGTCCCTTGCAGTTGCAACTTTTCCCCGTTGGCGTCACGCGCCCCGCACTCGTCACCACCGAGGTAGACTATCTTATTGAGGAGAATTAAGCATGATGAAAATAGGATTAGCCGGAGGCATCGGCAGTGGCAAGAGTTTCGTTGCACAGCGGCTGGCACTGCGTGGCATCGAGGTTTACGACTGCGACGCCGCGGCCAAGCGCCTGATGCGCACCTCAGCAGAACTGCGCCGACGGCTCACAGCGCTCATCGGCCCCAACACCTATGATGGCGGTAAGCTCAACAAGGGCGCCGTCAGCCGCTTTCTGCTGGCTTCTGACGACAACCAGCGTGCGGTCAACGCCATCGTCCACCCCGCCGTCTTCGATGACTTCATAGCCAGCGGCCGCCAGTGGATGGAGAGCGCTATCATGTTTGAATCCGGCGCCAACCGCTATGTCGACCGCGTTGTCGCTGTCACAGCGCCCTTGGAGGTGCGCCTGGAGCGCATCATGCATCGCGATGCCATCAGCCGCCCCCAGGCTCTGCAGTGGGTGCAGCGTCAGTGGCCACAGGAGCATGTCCGCCAAATGGCCCACTACGAGATTGTCAACGACGGCCAAGCCGACATTGACCAGCAGTTAGACGCCCTATTAGAAGAATTATCGATTAACTATCAAACATTATAACAGAACATTTATGCAACAAACCATTTTAGCTATTGCCGGCAAGCCCGGCCTTTACAAACTTCTGTCCCGCGGTAAGAACAACCTCATCGTTGAGGCCCTTGACGCCACCCATCGCCGCCAGCCAGCCTTTGCCACTGACCGTATCACCTCTTTGGCCGACATTGCCATGTATACCGAGAGCGACGACGTGCCCCTGCCCACCATCCTCGAGAGCATGAAGCAGATAGAGCAGGGCAAGAAAGCCAGTATCGACCCAAAGAAGGCCAGTGCTGACGAGCTCCACGATTACTTCACAAAGGTATTGCCTGAGTGGGACCGCGAGCGCGTCAAGAACTCCCACATCCAAAAGCTCATTCAGTGGTACAACATCCTCATCGAGGCTGGCATCACTGACTTCGCCGACAGCCAGGCCATGACCGAGCAGGACGAAGCCGAGGCAAAGGCCGAAGAAGCCAAAGCCGAAGAAAAGGCTTGAATATTACCTAAATTCCGCAGCATTTTAGTTTAACATTTTTTATAAGTTCCTGAGCAACAAAAAGTTGCTCAGGATTTTGCTATGTCAGATTTTTCACTTACCTTATTGCTGCAAATCAAGACAAGCAAAATCATCATATCTGGGGAAACGGCGTTTGGCGATGCCTCTATAGCGGATGTGGAATCAGACTCGCGCCATCTTTATGCCCTGCGATTAGTAAAGTTTAACGCCCTACGATGCAAGATTTCCGACGACTCGCGTTTATATAGACAGAACATTAACGTATAAAACATAACAGAAATGACAACAATGAAAATTTGGAGACTCGCCTTTGCGATGCTTGCTGCTTTCTCCCTCGTCTCTTGCAGCAGCG
>CAMHKU010000022.1 GCA_946185805.1 uncultured Prevotellaceae bacterium
GGGCCTTCCTCGAGCACGTCGTTGACGATGAGCTTATAGACGGTGCGGTTGTTGCACTCTTCGAGCGAGCCTACGGGTCCCCAGACGGCGGCCTTCAGCGAACCCTTGCGGCCGTCGAGGGTGATCCACTGCGTCTTGTAGTGCTGGTGGGCGGTGGCGCTGTTCAGATAGAACTTAGCAGGCTTCTGAGCGTCCTTAGAGCGGAACTCCACCACCTTGTTCACGTCGATGGAGTTGCCTTTCTTGTCCTTGCCGATATGGCCGCGACCGATGTAGAGGGCCTCCTTGGGCGACAGGGCATACTCCTTGCCGTCGACGATGACCACGCCGTCGCCCTCGCCGCAGTTCACCACGCCGAGCTCGCGGTTATACATGAAATACTTTTCCTTGATGGTCTTGTCTACGTCGAGCCCCAGCTCAAGGAAGTTCTCCAGTTTCAGGGTTTTGTTCACGGGCATGGCGCCACCGAAGATGAAGCGGTCGTAGTGGGAGTAGGTGAGGTGAATCTTGTCGGCCTCCATCACCTTCTCCATGACGAAGCGCTCGCGCAGTGTCTTCGTGTCATAGGTTTTCACATCCTGCGGGTGGCAGGCGGTCTGAAACTTCACGTCCTGCTGAGCATTCACGCCCAGTGCGCCCATCAAGAGGGCTGCTGAAAGAATTACTTTCTTCATTGGTTTTCTTTTTTTTAAATCATTATTTCGTTATGACGTTATAACGCAATTATCCCTCGGCCACGATACGGCGGCGGTTCCAGAATACCATGCCAACGGTGATGATTGCCAGCAGTCCGGCACCGACCCACTTCAGGTAAGCCACGCACTTGTAGATGACCCAGCCGAAGAGCGACGAGGCGAAGTCGAGGGCACCACCCTCGAAGCCGGCGGGAATATCGGCGGCCTTGTCGCCCGTCTGTTCGAAGACGGTGTGGGCGGCCTGCGTAAAGGCGGGCGCCATGTCGGTGACGAAGTAGAGGCCGATGGCCAGAGCCACGAGACCGATGATGAAGGTCTTCACCACGTTACCCTTAGTGAAAGGCAGCACCATGGGGAAGAGGTAGAACATGCCGGCCAGCGAGGCCAGCGGCAGAAACTGGTTGCCGGGCAGGATGACGGCCAAGCCTAAGGCCACGGGAATCAGCAGCAGCGAGACGACGAGCGTCGTAGGGTGGCCGATGACGACGGCAGGCGACATGCCAATATACACCTTCTTGCCGTTGAACTTCTGCTTCACAACTTCCTGCGTCTTCTCGGCGATGGGCTTCAGACCCTCAATGAAGAGTGAGGTGATACGGGGTATGAGCTCCATGACGGCACCCATAGTGACGCCGAGGAACAGGATTTTCTTGATGTCGAGCTGTGCCAGCGCGCCAATGAGGGCACCGACGATGACGCCGAGCACCAGCGGCTCGCCCATGACGCCGAACTTCTTCTTCATGCCCTCGGCATCGATATTCAGACGGTCGAAGCCGGGAATCTTGTCCAGCGCCTTGCCGATAACCAGGGCGAAGGGCACGAAGCTCTGGCAGAAAGGCTGGGGAATGGAGATGCCCTGCCACTCAGGATAGTACTCCTGGAACTTGTCGGCCGTGAGGTCGGCCATCACCAGCGTGACGATGTAGCAGACGATGGCGGCGAAGTAGCCCCAAGCCAGACTCTCGTCCATGACGAAATAGGCCACGGCGCCAATGAAGGCGAAGTGCCAGTAGTTCCACAAGTCGATGTTCACCGTGCGCGTACACTTGGTGATGAGCAGCAGGAAATTGACACCCAAGCAGATGGGGATAATCAGCGCACCGACGGCGGTGTTGTAAGCCACGGCAGCAGCGGCAGGCCACCCCATGTCGAACACCTTGAGTTGCAGGTCATAGAGGCGGGAGATTTCGCTCAGCGGGCCGCCGAAGTTGGTGGTAAGCAGCGCCGTGACAATGCCTAAGCCGACAAAACCGACGCCGACATAGAGGCCAGACTTGAGCGAACGACCAAACGTCAGCCCTATGCACAGGCCGATGATGGTAAAGAGGATAGGCATCATCACCGATGCGCCTAAGCTGATAATGTAACTGAATACTTGTTCCATTGTTTTATTAATAATTTGATTGTTTTAGCATAGTTATGGCTGCAAAATTACTAATATTTTTTTTAATAGCTACATAATTTCAAAGAAAGTTTGTAACTTTGTGCCCTCGGAACTTCATTTTAATGACTATCAACAAGATGACAAACAGGATATTGACTACACTGACAGCCCTACTATTAACTGCTGCAACGGCAACGGCCAGCCTCCCCCACCCATCACCCAACACCCATCACCCAACACCCATCACCCATCACCCAACCCCCATCACCCATCACCCAACACCCATCACCCATCACCCTCCACCCTCCACCGCGGCGTAGGCTGCTGGCGAGGCACGCCGCGGCGCACGGCACCCATGACGGCGGCACGCATGCTCAGCCGCCAGCACGAGGACACCGTCGCCATCAGCCCCTATATAGGCCAGAAGCGCGGACTGGTCATCCTGGCAGAGTTTCCCGAGACGACATTCAAAAGCGGGCACGACGCCGACAAATACCTGAAAATTCTCAGCGAGCCGGGCTACACCACCTCGGAAGGGTTCCGTGGCAGTGCCGCCGACTACTTCCGCGACCAGTCGGGCGGGCTGTTTGAACTGACCTTCGACGTTGTAGGCCCCTACACGGCGGCACACCAAGAGTCGTACTACGGCGTGAACGACGACTTGGGGCTGGACCTGCGCCCCGAGCAGCTGACCAAGGAGATGTGCGAGGCCGCCGACAGTGAGGTAGACTTCAGCAACTACGACTGGGACGGCGACGGCGAGGTGGACGAGGTGTTCGTGGTGTATGCCGGCAAGGGTGAGGCCGACAGCTACGGCAGCAATGCCGACAAGCTCATCTGGCCGCACATGTGGACGATGGATGAGTCGCCAACGGGTGTGTTCGTGCTCGACGGCATGCGTATCAATGTCTATGCCTGCGCCAACGAGCTGCGGGCGGCAGGCGGCATCAACGGCATAGGCACCTTCTGCCATGAGTTTTCACACTGCTTAGGACTGCCCGACTTATACGACACCGTCAACAGCGGACAGGACGGCATGGGCAATTTCGACGTCATGGACCAAGGCAACTACGCCGGCAGCAGCTTCTGCCCCGTGGGCTATTCGGCCTACGAGAAGATGGCCTGCGGATGGCAGATGCCCATCGTGCTTGGCAATGAGGATGTCACCGTGGACAGCATCCAGCCTATCAGCCTCGGCGGCGACACGTATATCATCTACAACGACGCCCAGCCCGACGAATACTACATGATAGAGAACCGCAAGCGCTACGGATGGGACACCAACTACCCCGCCACCGGCCTGCTTATCACCCATATAGACTACGACAAGGAAGTATGGGAGAACAACATCCCCAACAGTGTGATTTCCCTGGAAGACGCCTTAGAACTGGGATACACCTGCGGCAACGACCACTCGCGGGTAACGTTTTTCAATGCCAGCAACAACAAGCGCACCCCACAGCTCTACCCTTTCTCGAAGCGCGACTCGCTGACGGCCACTTCCAGGCCCGCCGCTACCCTCTGGAATGTCAACTCGCAGGGCACGAAGCTGATGCAGGGCGCTATCGTCGACATCAAGCAGCATAATGACGGCACCATGGCCTTCACTTACCGCGCGCCAACCACGGCTACCGCCATCACTACTGTCAGCACCGACGACGAGCGGCACCAGCAGCCTACATATTATACCACAGACGGCCGTGCCGCAGGCACTGACTGGCAGTCGCTGCGGCACGGCGTCTATATCGTTAACGGCAGGAAGGTGGTGCGTTAATCCTGGAAGTAGACCTTCTTGACGCGGTTGCTGATGCTGGTCAGCACCTCGTAAGGGATGGTCTGCAGGACGTCGCTCAGCACGGTGACTGGCAGATGCTCGCCGAATATCTCCACGCTGTCGCCCTCGCGGCAGTCGATGTCGGTGACGTCGATCATGGCCACGTCCATGCAGATGTTACCCACGTAGGGGGCCCGCTGCCCGTTGACCAGACAGTAACAGGCGCCGCGCCCCAGGTGGCGGTTCAGCCCGTCGGCATAGCCTATGGGAATGGCGGCAATGACAGAGTCGCGCTGCAGGATGCCCTTGCGGCTGTAGCCTACGGTCTCGTCCTTGGGCACTTGGCGCAGCTGGAGGATGGTGGTCTTCAGCGTTGAGACGGTGCTCAGCACACTGTTGTCGCGGGGGTCGATGCCGTAGAGACCCAGGCCCAGACGGCACATGTCCATCTGCCGCTCGGGGAAGTGCTCAATGGCTGCCGAGTTGTCCATGTGGCGCAGTATTTTGTGGTCGAAGGCAGCCTGCAACTGGCGGCTGGCACGGTCGAACAGCTCAAACTGCATGGCGGAGAAGCGGTCGAAATCGTCGCTGTCGCTGCCCACGAAGTGAGAGAAGACGGAGCGGGGAATGATGGCGTTCTGCGACTTCAGCCTGCGTATGAGCTCGTCCATATCGCGCTCAGGATTGAAGCCTAAGCGGTGCATACCGGTGTCGAGCTTGATGTGTACGGGCCAGCCCGTGATGCCCTGCTTCTCGGCAGCATGGATGAGCGCGTCCATCAGCCGGAAGGAGTAGACTTCGGGCTCCAGATCCCAGTCGAACATGGTCTTGAAAGCCGTCATCTCAGGGTTCATAATCATGATGTTCTGCGTGATGCCGTTGCGGCGCAGTGTCACGCCCTCGTCGGCCACGGCCACAGCCAGATAGTCCACCCGATGGTCCTGCAAGGTCTTGGCCACCTCCACGGCACCGGCTCCATAGGCATCGGCCTTGACCATGCACACCAGCTTAGTCTCGGGCTTCAGGAGTGAGCGGTAGTAGTTCAGGTTGTTAACCACGGCATTGAGGTTCACCTCGAGGATGGTCTCATGTACCTTCTGCTCCAGCCGTTCGGTGATGCGGTCGAAGCCGAAGGAGCGGGCACCCTTGACGAGCACCACTTCATCGTGCAGCCGACGGAACGCATCGCTACGCAGGAACTCGTCGGTAGTAGCAAAGAACGAGACGTCAGGAATACTGAAGAGTGCGGCATGGGCACTGATCTGCGGGCCAACACCTATCAGCTTGTCTACGCCGCGCTTCTGGCAGAGGCTGTTGACCTCGTTATATAGCTCTTCGGCCCGCTGTCCGCTCTGCAGAATATCGCTCAGCAGCAGTGTGCGGCGGCGCTGGTCGTCCACACGGCGCGACATGAAGTCGAGGGCGATGTCGAGCGAATTGATGTCGGAGTTGTAAGAGTCGTTGATGAGCGTGCAGCCGTGCTGTCCCTCCATCACTTCCAGTCGCATGGCCACGGGTTCCAGCCGGGCCATGCGCTCGGCCAACTGTTCCGGCGTAACGCCCAGGTAGAGGGCGGTGGCTGCCACGGCCAGCGAGCACTCTATAGAGGCTTCATCGCTGAAAGGCAACTGGTAGGCAGGCAGCAGCTCGTCACGGCGCCAGCCAATCTTCTTGCCCTTGAACCCCGACCGACGCACACAGCGGCTGACCAGGTCGTCGGCGGCATTGTAGATGATAACCTTGGCATCGTGAAAAAGTTTCAGCTTCTCCATACACTTCTCTTCCAGCGAACGGAAGTTCTCCTGGTGGGGAGCCCCGATGGATGTCAGCACGCCAATAGTGGGCTGAATGATGTCACGCAACGCCTCCATTTCGCCCAGCTGACTGATGCCTGCCTCAAAGAGTCCTATCTGCGTCTGTTCGTTGAGCAGCCAGACAGAGAGAGGTACACCTATCTGCGAGTTGTAGCTCTTGGGCGAACGTGTAACGACATGGTCTGGCGAAAGCACCTGGTAGAGCCACTCTTTGACCATGGTCTTGCCGTTGCTGCCGGTGATGCCCACGATGGGTATGTCGAACTCGTCTCGATGGCGTTCGGCCAGACGCTGCAGAGCGGCCAGCGTGGAAGGCACCTTCAGGAAGTTGGCACCCTCGTATGTTGCCTGCTCCTGAAGCTGTCCCGATGAACTTCCCTGCAGCGACGGCGGCAGAGTCTCTACCACGAAGCAGCGCACGCCGCGGCGGTAGAGGTCGTCGATGTATTTATGCCCGTCGTTGCGCTTGGTGCGCAGGGCGAAAAAGAGAGTTTCTTCAGGGAAACACAATGAGCGGCTGTCGGTGAGCAGCCATCTGACGTTGGCATCGGCCTCGCCATAGCGGCGGGCGCCGATGAATGTAGTGATTTTTTCTATAGTGTAGTTCATTTTTATAGATAGCTTTAATCTTTTCTTTTTTGGGGGAGGTTGAGAATTCTCTAGTTTAACTAGTCAGACTAGTGTGACTAGTTAGACTAGTGTGACTAGTGCGACTAGTGAGACTAGTTTAACTAGTGAGACTAGTTTAACTAGTTCCTGCCGACAGTTGAGCTTTGAGAGAGGATATTTCCCTTTGAAGGGAGGCAATTTCGTTTTTCAGCGAGGTTATCTCACGCTCTTTGGCATCAAGCATGGCTTTCTGGATGTTGCGATAACCCAAACGCGCTGCTGACATACGCTCACGGATACCGCCATTCTCCTTGAAGTCCTGCTCTAACCAATGCTCGTAGCTCATCATCATCTTGTCTACATAGTGGCAGAGTGACAGAGCTACATTTGACATTTCCTCGTCGGTCCAACGATAGAAAAAAGGCTGATAGTCTTCATAGTTGTTATGCTTTCGACAGTACTTCAGCAGGTCGTCATATCGCCTATGGTCTCTCTGCCATCGACACATATCTATCATAGCTGCCGGATCAATGGGATTTTTCTGATTATGTTCACTCATAAGGATTCTGGGGTGTAGTTATGGGATTTATGAAATTCGGATATTTCGCCATAAAGGCCGACAGTTGCTGCTGTGTTGCCTCATAGAAACGTCTATATTGCGCCGAGTCGGGTTGGAAGGGTTTATGAGATAGTGCCTGTCGTAGTGGCAGCCACTCGGCCAGATAGGCTTTGGCCGCGGCGGAGAAGTAGCTGTCTACGAACCGCTCCCAGATGTAATCTACGGCCTGCGGCGAGGGGTGCAGCATGTCCGGCGCGTAGAAACGGTAGTCGCGCAGCTCGTCCATGACGAGCTCATAGGCTGGGAAGTAACTAGAAAGACTAGTTTGACTAGTTTCACTAGGATAACTAGTCTCACTAGGATAACTAGTCTCACTAGGATAACTAGTCTCACTAGGATAACTAGTTTGACTAGTCTTACTAGGACAACTAGTAACCCTATCCACTGCCAGCAGCAGTGTGGCTTTCGACAGCTGGCTCTCGTGGTAGCCATACTTACGGTAGCGGATGGGACTGACGGTGAACACCACCTGCACGTCGGGACGGCGGCGGCGGAGCAAGCTGACAGCCTGCTGCAGAACAGCGGCACACTCATCGACCGTAAGCAGCTCTTCCTGGAAAAGGTTCTGCGGCCGTTTCTGGCAGTTGTCTACAATCTCGCCGGTGGCTTTCTCACGATAGACGTGATTGGTGCCTAAGGTGATAAACACCACACGAGGCCAGACGTCGGCGCTGTATCGCTTCCAGCCGTCATCAGCGGCATCGCACAACATCTCGCGACAATACCGCTCTACGCTGTGCAGCACCGACACGGGGTTGTACATCACGCCGTAGGGATTGACCACGACCGGGAAGCCTTCCTCGCGGAAGCGCCGCCCTATACTGTCAGCAAAGCACGACCCCACGAAAAGCATCGGCTCGCAGGGCTCTATCTCAAACCCCGGACGGGGAATATCAACAATAGTCCTAAACTCCATGTGAATACATAAGTAATTCAAGCACCTAAACGCCGCGTTGCCGAAGTTCAGCTGCGGCTGATCTGCAAACCAATCTTCGAGAGTGTCATGTCTACGAAGCGGGCGTTGGCGTTCTGACGGTGGGCATTGAGTGTCTGCCTGATGCGGACGGCAGCCTCCGGGTCTTTGGCCACCATATAGAGATAGCCGCCACCACCGGCGCCGGGCAGTTTATAGCCCAGACAGAGGTCGTCGACAAGGGCTGTCAGCGCCGCCACCTCCGGCGGGTTGGTGCCGCTGTCGAGCAATTGGTTCTGCTGCCACGAGCGTCCCACGAGGCGCCCCATCAGGCGGAAGTCCTGACGCTGGATAGCCTCAAACATGTCGAGGGCGTGCTGGCGCATCTGCCGCAGGAGCCGCAGCTGGTCGTGCTCGTTGAGGAACATGCGGCGCACAATCTCGGCCAGGATGGTCTTCGCCGTGCGCGTGATGCCGGTATAATATAATAGGTGGCACTGGGCATACTCCGGCTGTGTGTACAGTCCGTCGGGCAACCAGCGCACGGTGGGCGTCTGGTCGAAGCCGCGCTCCGTCTGCAGCAGCTTCACGCCGCCGAGGATGCCGCCAAACTGGTCTTGCCAGCCGCCTCCGGTGGTCAGCAGCTGCTCCAGGACGAGCGTCTGGTGACCAATCTCAGTCTTGTCCCAGCCTAAGCCGCAGAAATCGTTCAGTGCCCCTAATACCGTGGCAGCCAGAATGCTCGACGTACCCAGGCCGCTGCCCGCAGGGATAGCCGACAGCAGCGTCAGCTCAATGCCGCAGCCGAAGGCCTCAAGCTGATGTTTTAATGAGGAATGGTGAGTGAAACCCGCCAACGTCAGCGCGGCCTTGGGAATGGAGAATGGTGACCCCACCTTGTTATAGTCGGCCAGCTGCTCGGCGGTCTCCACCACCTCCGTGGCGCCGAGGTCGATGCTGCGCAGCACAATATGGGGCTCACGGCAGGGCTTGACGTAAGCCTGCAGCGGTGGCTGTCCGTTGAGTTCGATGGCCAGATTCACCACGTTGCCGCCCTCCATCAGGCAGTAGGGCGGCGTGTCCGTCCACCCGCCGGCAATATCGATGCGCACCGGCGACCGCGCCCAGACGATTTGGTCGGAAAAAGAAGCCTCACCCCCAAAAGCCTCACCCCCGACCCCTCTCGCTGGGGAGAGGGGAGTGATATGCTTGACGGCAGTATCTGTAGCAGAGTAACCACTCCCCTCTCCCCTGCGAGAGGGGTCGGGGGTGAGGCTTTTGCGAGAGGGGTCGGGGGTGAGGCTTTTTCTCAGCAGCGCAAACGCCCGCTCGCTGTCGTCGCGGAACATGGCGTCGTGGATGCGCGTCATCATCGGCGCATCGTCGGGCAGCGGTGGCGGCAGGGGTATGTTGTTTGCCTTAAACTGACGGGCAGCGTCGGCCAGGTCAAGCTGGTAGAACACCGAGTGCGGCCAGTTGGCGGCCAGTGCCGGCCAGTTCTTAGCCCTGAAACAGCGCCGCTGCTCAAAGAGGCGCCTCAGGTTGGCACGCTCGGCCAGGGCATTGCTGTCTACGGGCTCGTCGATACGGTAGCGGCGCACCTCGTAGTCGCTCTCGCCCACGGGCGTCACGTCGATACACTCGCCGGGCTCCAGGGTGATGTCCCAGTCGTTCTCGGGCACACCGGTAATCACGTGGTCATGGCTCAGGTGCCATCCCTTGCCTACGTGCGAGTTCTCTATCCAGATATTACGGTTCTCCTCGGTAAAGGCCATCTCCGTCACGGCGTTCTGCACGAAGATGCTGGGATGGGGCTTGCGGTCTATGTGCATAATCTCGCGCTGGTCGGTGACGAGGTTCTGCACGGCCAGCGTCGATGAGATCATCTCGCGGCTGGTGCCGAAATGATAGAACTCACCGCCCGGCAGCGGCACGATAGCCACGGTGAGTTGACGCAGCTCAGGGTCGTCAATCACAGGGTCGGTGCCCAGTGAGCAGCCGAACTCGCCGTAGAGGTCGTATTCTTTAAGTGAAGAGTGAAGAGTGAAAAGTGAAGATTCACTCTTCTTCGCCAGCAGCTCCACGGCACGGTCGCTGAGCATCCAGAGGCCGATGTCGGTCAGGAAATAGTGGTCGCGCTGCAGTGCCGTCAGCGTCTCTACCGACGGTTTTTGCAGCATCTGCTTCAGCACCCCCGGCGAACGGCGGCTGCTGACGAATACGCCATGGTTCTTAGCAGTAGTGGCGGGCAGCCACAGACCATAGCACACCACGTCGGCATCGGGCACCGGCGGCAGAGGCTGTGTGGTGCGGATCAGCACATCGCCGCTGACCACCATCGTGTGGATGCTGTCAGGACTCTTGCCCATAAGCTCCTCGTAAAGGGGCAGCTGCAGGTCCAGCAGGGTCTGCGACAGCCGCTGGCCGCGCTCCCATCGAAACACGGGCACGGGCATCAGAATCTTGCCGCTGACGGCATACGACGGCAACCGGCGGCTCTGTCCGCCGGCATGAACAAGTATGCGCTTCTCTTTCGGCAGCCACTGACTGATAAATGATGACGGCATGGCGGTAGCAAATTCTTCATTCATCATTCTTAATTCTTCATTCAAACAGCTCTGCTGCAGCAGCCACACCGTGCCGCCGCCACTGCCTAAGCGGTGGCCTATGGGGTCGCAGGTGCAAAAGAATTTCTGACGGTCGAGACCGGTAATGTCGTGGAAACAGTCCACCAGATTTGGGGGTAAAGAGAGGAGTATCTTCATCGGTTTTATATTTTCTTTGTGCAAAAGTAGCAATTATTTTCCAAAACTTGCATGATTCTGATTATTTTTTACTACTTTTGTCGCCGACCTAATACCAAACAACGAATAAGAACATGAAAAAAGAAGGATTACTAACCAAGAACGGCGTCAACTTGCTGTTGCCCTTTATCATGATTACCGCCTGCTTCGCCTTGTGGGGCTTTGCCAACGATGTGACGAGCCCTATGGTGAAAGCATTCTCCAAGATATTCCGCATGAGCGTCACCGAGGGCGCCATGGTGCAGGTGGCTTTCTATCTGGGCTACTTTGTCATGGCCTTCCCCGCCGCCCTGTTTATCCAGCGCTACTCGTTCAAGGCGGGCGTCATGTTAGGACTGGGGCTTTTCGCCACCGGCGCACTGCTGTTCCTGCCCGCCCGCATGACGGGCTACTACTTCCCCTTCCTCATGGCTTACTTTATACTGACCTGCGGACTGTCGTTCCTCGAAACGAGCTGCAACCCCTACATCTACAGCATGGGCAGCGAGGAGACGGCCACGCAGCGTCTGAACCTGGCTCAGGCCTTCAACCCCATAGGCAACCTCTTAGGAATGTGGGTGGCCATGCAGTTTGTACAGGCGCAGATGAGCCCCATGACGTCGGAAGCGCGCCGGGAACTGCCCCTGGAGCAGTTCAACCTGGTGAAAAACCACGACCTGGGTGTGCTCATCCAACCCTATATCTACATCGGCGCCATCGCCCTATTGCTGCTGCTGGCCATCAAGCTGCTTAAGATGCCTATGGACAGCGACACGCCGGCCAAGAAGTCGTTAGGACAGGCACTGCGCGAACTGTCGAAAATCAAGAACTACCGCGAGGGCGTCATCGCCCAGTTCTTCTACGTTGGCGCACAGGTGACGTGCTGGACGTTTATTATACAATATGGTACGCGCGTATTCATGGCCGAGGGTATGGACGAGAAAGCCGCCGAAATTCTGTCGCAGCAGTATAACATCGTGGCCATGGTGCTCTTCACCGTGAGCCGCTTCATCTGCACCTGGTTCCTGAAGTACATACAGCCCGGTCGCCTGCTCTCCATCTTGGCTATCATCGGCGCCACGGCCCTCATCGGCGTCATCCTGTTCACCGACCGCTACGGTCTCTACTGCCTCGTGGCTGTCAGCGGCTGCATGTCGCTGATGTTCCCCACCATCTACGGCATTGCCCTGCGCGGCGTGGGCGAGAACGTGAAGTTTGCCGGAGCCGGACTGATTATGGCCATCCTCGGAGGTTCGGTGTTCCCGCCGCTACAGGCATTCATTATCGACACCTTCCCCACTATTGCCGGCATTCCCGCTACAAACTTCTCGTTCACGATTCCCTTTATCTGCTTCTGCGTGGTAGCCGTCTACGGCCACAACGCCTACGTGCGCCACAACATCTTAAAGAAGATAGATTAACAGCTACTTTCCAAAGTGCCTGACGGGGACGTCGTCAATAGCAATAGAATCATTACCGGCCGTTTCCCGCATCTGCCGCGAGCGATAATAGGTCCAACCGTCGTAGCCCCAGCGATCGTAGCTGCGACGGGGGCTGGCAACGTGGTAGAGGTTAAAGTCTATGTCTTGGCCGTTTTCCCAGAGTGTACCCTGAAACCGGTTGTCGTTCAACCGATAGCTACGGATAATGGCCTCGCTGCCCTCCTCGCGGAAGTAGATACGGATTTCACCACCGCTCACTTGCCAATCGATATGGCTGGCCACATAGTCCCAGGGGGCATTGGAGTAATAGTCTACCCAGTAGCCGTAGCCGCGCGTCCAATGGAAATCATCACACAGGAAGGTGATTTCCGTATCGGTAACATTGTAGCGGTTGCCGTTCCATGTGGTATAAACATACATATTACCACGCCAGGTGCCCTCCAGGGTGAGTCCTATCTGGGTGTCTTCGTCACAGGCAGTGAAAACGGTAGCCGTGAGAGCCATCATAGCCGTCAGCAGCAGGAAGTAGAATTTCTTCATATTCGTGTACTATTAAAGGTGATACTTCTATTATTGGTTTCGCTGCTGCAAAGATAGCGCATTATTATGAATTACGCAAGAGGGAAAATGATAAAAGCGCATAGGGAAATCCCTATGCGCTCTCATTTTTCATACTTCTGTTACCTTATTCTATTATTTGCGCAGGCCGAGAGCCTTCACAATAGCACGGTAGCGGTTGATGTCAATGTTGTAGAGATACTTCAGCAACTTTCGGCGACGGCCTACCATCATCGTCAGCGAGCGGGCGGTGACGTGGTCCTTGTGGTTCTTCTTCAGGTGCTCCGTCAGGTGCTTGATACGATAGGTGAACAATGCAATCTGAGCCTCGGCAGAACCGGTGTCGGTAGCGCCCTGACCATACTGGCTGAAAATCTCAACCTTCTTTTCTTTGTCTAAATACATGGTTTTGATGAGTTAATTGTTAATACTAAACATCCTTCAAAAGCCCTTGCCGCCTTCATCACTGACGGGGGCTTCGTCGAATGCGGGTGCAAAGGTACAAATATTTAATGAAGAATGAAGAATGAAGAATGAAGAATTTTCTGCCGCAGCTAAATATTTAACTTTAATTAATGGATAGACTACCAAAAGCGCCCTAAACGCTAATAATAATTAACGTAATACATTTTTTCCATCTGTTTCAACACACTGTTTCAACACACTAATCAATTAATTTTCTTATATTTGCACGGATTTAGAAACATTTTTTCAATTTGTTTAACCATCAAAAATTTACAAAAATGAAAAAGATTTTAATGTTAGTAGTTGTTGCCATGATGGCAACATTGAGCGCCAGCGCTCAGGGTATGTACATCAAGCCGATGGTTGGTGCTAACCTCACCAAGTTCGTGGGTGACGTAAGTAATCAGAAATTCAAGGTAGGTCTTGTTGCCGGTGCCGAGTTTGGCTATGACGTCAGCGAGCGGTTCGGCCTGACGGCGGGTCTGCTTTACGCTATGCAGGGTAGTAAGACAAAGGGTGCTGACAACAACACGAATGTGGACTACCTCAACATCCCCGTCTTGGCAAATGTTTACATCGTCCCTGGTCTGGCTATCAAGGCTGGTCCGCAGATTGGTATCAGGACTCGCGCCAAGTATGACGATATTGACCTGAAGGACGATTTCAAGGCTATCGACTTTTCTATTCCCGTAGGCCTGTCGTACGAAATCAGCGACTTCGTCATCGACGCCCGCTATAACATCGGTATCTCCAACATTGCCAAGGACAGCGGCGACGACAAAATACGCAACAGCGTCTTCCAGCTCACTCTGGGCTACAAGATTCCGTTCTAAGCTGCTCAGACATAGCACAGACAAGAAGCGTAAGCTGCTGCGGCTTACGCTTTTTTTGTGGCTGAAGCTTTGATGTTTGCGATTTTATTCGTACCTTTGCAGCCGATTTCAACGAAATGACTATGCAGGACATCAGGAATATAGCAATTATTGCGCACGTAGACCACGGCAAGACGACGCTCGTGGACAAGATGATGCTGGCAGGCAACCTCTTCCGCGAGGGACAGAACCTGTCGAGCCAAGTATTGGACGCCAACGACCTTGAGCGGGAGCGAGGTATCACCATCCTTTCCAAGAATGTGAGTATCAACTGGAAAGGCACCAAGATTAACATTATCGACACCCCGGGCCACAGCGACTTCGGCGGCGAGGTGGAGCGCGTGCTCAATATGGCCGACGGCTGTCTGCTGCTGGTCGACGCCTTCGAGGGTCCGATGCCGCAGACGCGTTTCGTGCTGCAGAAGGCCTTGGAAATCGGCCTCAAGCCCATCGTCGTGGTCAACAAGGTTGACAAGCCCAACTGCCGCCCCGAGGAGGTCTACGAGATGGTGTTCGACCTGATGTTCTCGCTCAACGCCACCGAAGACCAGCTCGACTTCCCCGTCGTCTACGGCTCGGCGAAGAACGGCTGGATGGGCGAAGACTGGCAGAAGCCCACTCAGGACATCACCTATCTGCTTGACAAGATTGTAGAGGTGATTCCCGCCCCGCAGCAGATAGAGGGCACGCCTCAGATGCTCATCACCAGCCTCGACTACAGCAGCTATACGGGCCGTATCGCCGTGGGCCGCGTTCACCGCGGCACACTGAAGGACGGCCAGCAGATAACCATTGCCCACCGCGACGGCACGAAGGAGAAGACCAAGATCAAGGAGCTGCACACCTTCGACGGCATGGGCCACCAGCGCACCGACCAGGTGGACTGTGGCGACATCTGCGCCGTCATCGGTCTGGAGAAGTTTGAGATTGGCGACACCATCTGCGACCTGGAGAACCCCGAGGCGCTGCCGCCAATAGCCATCGACGAGCCTACGATGTCGATGCTCTTTACGATTAACGACTCGCCGTTCTTCGGCCGCGAGGGTAAGTTCGTCACCTCGCGACATATCAACGACCGCCTGCAGAAAGAGCTGGAGAAGAACTTGGCCCTGAAGGTAGAGCAGTTTGAGGACTCTACCGACAAGTGGGTAGTCTCCGGCCGTGGCGTGCTCCACCTGAGTGTGCTCATCGAGACCATGCGCCGCGAGGGCTACGAGCTGCAAGTAGGCCAGCCGCAGGTGATATATAAAGAGGTGGACGGCGTGAAGTGCGAGCCCATCGAAGAGCTCACCATCAACGTGCCCGAGGAGTTTGCCTCTAAGATGATCGACATGGTGACGCGCCGCAAGGGCGAGATGACCAGCATGGAGAGCCAGGGTGAGCGCACCAACATAGAGTTTGACATACCCTCACGCGGCATCATCGGCCTGCGCACCAACGTGCTCACCGCCAGCCAGGGCGAGGCTATCATGGCCCACCGCTTCAAGGAGTACCAGCCCTATAAGGGCGAGATTGAGCGCCGCGTCAACGGCTCGATGATAGCCCTTGAGACGGGCAACGCCTTTGCCTACGCCATCGACAAGCTGCAAGACCGCGGCAAGTTCTTCATCGACCCCGGCGAGGATGTGTATATGGGTCAGGTCGTGGGCGAGCATGTGCACGACAACGACCTGGTGATCAACGTCTGCAAGGCCAAGCAGCTGACCAACGTGCGCGCCAGCGGCACCGACGACAAGGCGCGCATTATTCCCAAGACGGTGATGTCGCTTGAGGAGTGTCTGGAGTATATCAAGGAAGACGAGCTCGTGGAGGTAACGCCCCAGTCGATGCGCATGCGCAAAGTGATACTCGACCACGACCAACGCAAGAAGTCACAAATCAAGAAGTAATGATTGGTGACCGCTGCATTGTCGGCATCGCCATAGTCCACAGACTACAGTGTCACAATACGCTGCCCGTCGGTCTGTTGACTGATGGTCACTTTGACAGCATCCTCAGGCAGGAGTTCTTCTATCAACTCTGGCCACTCTATGAAGCATAGCGACCCGCTGTAGAAATAGTCCTCATAACCCATGTCATAGACCTCTTCGATTTTCTTGATACGGTAGAAGTCGAAGTGGAATATGACTTGAGGTGATGGCTGTTGGGTGATGGGTGATGGCTGTTGGGTGATGGGTGATGGCTGTTGGGTGGTGGGTGCCACCTGATACTCGTTGACAATGGCGAAGGTAGGCGAGGTAATCACATCGCTGACACCAAGTTCCTCGCAGACAGCTTTGATAAACGTAGTTTTGCCAGCGCCCATGTGGCCGTAGAAAGCAAACACGCGGCGGGTGCCTATATGGTTAATAAACTCGCGAGCAGCCTCGCGAATGTGGTCAATATCCTTGATGATAATCTCCATGACTGTAGTTGCTTTATAGCCTCGCCCGTCAACAGCTTTGGTACGCTGACAGGTTACAACTTTGTTACGACGGCGCAAAGTTAGGACTTTTTTTCCATATTTCCATCAGATACTCAAAAATTTTGAGTAATTTTGCAGCCGCAAACCAGCAAGCGGGCGACGCGCCTGCCGCTATCCATTTATAATCGTATGCTACTGAACATTGTATTAATCATCGTTGGCGCCGCCCTCGTACTGTGGGGCGCCGACCGTCTGACGGAAGGAGCCTCTGCCCTTGCCCGCAAAATGAATATTTCTGAAATTGTCATCGGCCTCACCATCGTGGCTGCCGGCACGTCGGCACCAGAACTGTTTGTCAGCCTGGTATCGGCACTGAAGGGCACGCCCGACATGGCCGTGGGCAACGTCGTAGGGTCAAACATCTTCAACACGCTGCTCATCGTGGGTTGCTCGGCCATGGTAGCACCGATGGTCATCAGCCGCTCCACGGTACGCAAGGACATTCCCTTTGCCGTCATGGCGTCCGTGGCGCTGCTGGTCATCTGCATGGACGGCTGGCAAGCAGTCGACATCAGTGGCAACATCATCACCCGCCTCGACGGCCTCATTCTGCTGGCGGGCTTTGCCCTGTTTATGGCTTACACGTTCCAGGTAGCACTGAAGAAAGACGGTGCCGACGAGGCTGCGGCGGCTGAGTCTGTCAATGTGTGGATGAGCCTGCTGTGGGTGGTTGTTGGCTTGGGGTGCCTTATCTTCGGCAGTAATCTCTTTGTCGACGCCGCTACGAGTGTAGCCCGCGAACTCAACATCAGCGAGGGCGTCATCGGTCTGACCATCGTCGCCGGCGGCACGTCACTGCCCGAGCTGGCCACGAGCGTCGTCGCCGCCCGCAAGGGACAGTCGGCTATGGCCATCGGCAATGTCATCGGCTCCAACGTGTTCAACATCCTGCTCATCTTAGGACTCACGGCCACCATCACGCCCATGGAGCTGCAAGGTATCACTGTCGTCGACCTGCTGGTAATGGTTGTCAGCATGCTCTTGGTTTGGGGCTTCTCGTACACCAAATACACGGTTGCCCGCTGGGAGGGTGCTGTTCTGTCGCTCGCCTTCTTTGCCTACTTAGGCTGGCTCCTGGCTAACCTTTAAGGTCTTTCCTTGATCAGATACACAACCGTGGGCAGGTGGTCGCTGTAGCCGTTGAGCCAGGCACCGCCGGCATGGGTGCGCAGGGTGTTGCCCTTGTAGCGGCCCTCGGTCTGGAACAGGTAGGGGCGGCTGAATATCTGATACTGCCAGAGCTTCAGCTCGCGATAGTCTTTCTTGCCGTCGCGGTCGAGCAGTCCGTTAGAGACAATAATCTGATCGAAGAGGTTCCACTTGCCGTCGTACTGCAGGGTGCCGGTGCCCGAGGCGAGGACATCCCACCAGGGGTTCCACAGTCCGCCGGGCTCGTCGGGCACGTCCTTTATCTTACGCTTAGCCCCTAAGGCCTCGGCCATCGACTTGTCTTGCGGGTCGTCGTTCATGTCGCCCATGACGATGACCTTCACCGCCGGGTCGGCCTTCACCAAAGAGTCGACGACGAGGCGCAACTGGCGACCGCCCTCCTCACGATAGAACGAGGTGGCACCGCGCGAGGGCAGGTGGTTGACGACGATTGTCACGTGCTCGCCGGCCAGCGTGCCGCTGACGGTGAGGAATCCGCGGGTGGCGCGCACAGAGTCCTGCGGCAATATATATATATAAGGTACAAGCTTGACGTTGCTCACCTTGAACAGCTTGGGGTTGTAGAGCAGGGCGCAGTCAACGCCGCGCTGGTCGGGTCCCTCCACATGCACAAACTTCATGCCGCGGGCCTTCAGCGCCTCCTGAGCACAGAGGTCGGTCAGACACATGGCGTTCTCCACCTCGCTCACGCCGATAGCGGCACAGCCCACGCCCGGCAGCTTGTCGGTGCCCATCTCGGAGAGCACGCGCGCCATGTTCTTGAGCTTGCTGCTATACTTCAGCCCCGTCCACTTGTTGGTGCCGCCGGGCAGGTATTCGTAGTCGTTCTTGCCTGCATCGTGGCAGGTGTCAAAGAGGTTCTCCAGGTTATAGAACCCAACGCCGTACACCGAGAATTTCTTCTGTGCACGCGAGGCGCCCGTGGTCAGCAGCAGCACGAGCGCCATGAAAAACAAGGCTTTCTTCATAGTCGGTCAGTAATAATTTGCGCAAAGATACACAAATTTTTGAAAACTTTTGCACTTTTCTTAAAAAAGTTTTGCCGCTCTCGCTTTTTTTCCTTAACTTTGCAAAAAATACTGAATAAATACTAACCAAAGAAATCACAGCTTATGAGAAAGACGCTGAAATTAGCATTGCTGGCGCTCTGCTGTCCGTGGACGGCGCTGGCCCAGGAGCCTGTTGACTCTACGGCCACCGACCTGCAGGACGAGACGGCGTTCACCTTCACCGAGGCGCAGCTGACCGATGACGAGTCGACGGCGCAGACCACCACCATCGTCAGCTCCAACCGCAATGTCTATGCCAACGAGGTGGGCTACCGCTTCAGCCCCGCCCGATTCAAGTACCGCGCCTTAGGGGCCAAGTACAACGACATGTATATCAACGGCAACCCCGTCAACGACCTGGAGCGCGGACAGTTCAGTTACTCCTTCGTTGGCGGTCTGAACAACCAGACGCGCGGCCGCGAGTCGTCGCTGCCTTTCGAAGACAACAACTACTCGATGAGCAGCCTCGCCGGCTCGGGCAACTACAACTTCCGTCCGTCGAGCTTTGCCACAGGCCAGCGAGCATCCATCGCACTGGCCAACCGCGCCTACAACGTGCGCGCCATGTACACCTACAACAGCGGCGTGCTGCAGAACGGATGGGCCTTCACCGGCAGCCTGACCTACCGATGGGGCAACGGCATTGGCTACATCGACGGCACGTCGTACAACTCGCTGAGCTACTTCCTCGGCGCAGAGAAAATCTTCAGCGACCAGCACCGCCTGAGCCTCGTCACCTGGGGCAACCCCACGCAGCGCGGCACACAGCGCGGCGCCACCGACGAGATGTACTGGATAGCCAACAGCCACAACTACAACCCCAACTGGGGCTATCAGGACGGCAAGAAGCGCAACGCCCGCATCGCCAAGGACTTTGCACCGGCAGCCCTGCTGACGTGGGACTGGACCATCGGCGAGCAGTCGAAGCTCACCACCTCGCTCCTGGGCCGCTACACCATGTTCAGCAACAGCCGACTGGCATATAATAACGGTACGAACCCCGAGCCCGACTACTACAACCTCATGCCGAGCTTCAACTTCAACGTGTGGAACCCCGAGGCCACGCTCTTCCGCGATGAGGCTGCACTGGAAAACTGGCAGGCGGCCTACGACTACCTGAGCGCATCGGAGGACAACCGCCAGATTAACTGGGGCCGCCTCTACTACGCTAACAGCGTGATGGCTGCCAACGGCCAGGACGCCATGTACTACGTGCAGCGCGCCCACGACGACCAGCTGACATTCTCGCTGGCCACCAAGTTGGAGAAGCAACTCACGGCAACCACCGCGCTGAACGCCGGCCTGCAGCTGGCACGCAACGTGGGCTATCACTACCAGACGATGGACGACCTGCTGGGCAACGCTAAGTTCCACAATATCAACACCTACGCCATCAAGGACTACGGCTCGCTCTCGCCGAAGGTGTTCTACGATATGAACGACGGCGCCGAGCCCCGTGAGGTAGGCGTGGGCGACAAGTTCGGCTACGACTACAACCTCATTGTCAACAAAGCACAGCTGTGGGCATCGGCCACCACCGACGTCGGTCGCGCCCACCTCTTCGCCTCAAGCCGCCTGAGCGGCATCACCATGCAACGCGACGGCAAGATGCGCAACGGCATGGCCCCCGACAACAGCTACGGCAAGAGCGGCACCGCCAAGTTCCTCGACGGCGGCGGCAAGGTGGGCGCCCACCTGAACCTGGGCCGCGGCCACGCCGTAGTGCTGGGCGCCGGCTTCGAGTGGAAAGCCCCCACCCCACGCACGGCTTTCTCGGCAGCGCAGGTCAACAACGACTTCGTCAAGGACCTGCAGCAGGAGAAGATTTTCTCGGCCGAGTTTGGCTACCAACTGAAGAACTCGTGGCTCAGCGCCAACCTCAACGCCTACTACGCCAGCATGACCGACGTTACCGAGCAGAGCCTCTTCTACTCAGACATTGAGAGCTCGTTTGCCTACGTCTCGCTCTCCGACATCGACAAGCAGTACTATGGCGTGGAGCTGGGCGTCAACGTGCGTGCCACGGAGTGGTTGAACGTCAAGGCATTAGGCACCGTCAGCGAGGCTAAGTACACCAACAACGCCAACATGAGGATGCTGCTCTCAAATAGAGGCACTTACGTCGACGAGCTTTGTATCACCGACGGCATGCGCGAGGGCGGCACACCGCTCACGGCAGGAAGCATCGACCTGAACTTCCACTACAACTTCTGGTATATCGACATCATTGGCAATTACTACGACAATACCTACCTCTACTTTGCGCCCATCTCGCGCCGCGAGACAGAGGTAGCCAAGAGCATCGTCGACGGCGAAAAGTCCTACGACAGCCCCGCACAGGCCAAGGGCGACGGCGGATTCATGCTCGACGCCAGCATCGGCAAGACCTTCCGTCTGAAGCACGGCCGCCGCATAGGCTTCAACCTGATGATGACCAACCTGCTGAACAACATCAAGATCTGCACCGGCGGCATGGAGCAGAACCGACTGGACACCAAGCAGGAGGAGGAGCGCACCAACAATGCCTACAGGTTCCAGCAGAGTCCGCGAAAGTTCTATGCCAACGGCATCAACGGCATGCTCATGGTGACATACTACTTCTGAGAAGGATTAAAGAATTGAAGAATTGAAGAATTGAAAAATAAACATCATCAGAAGCTATGAGACATTACAATAGACAACGGCCGCAGGCTATTTGCCTGATACTTTTTACCCTGCTCTTCAGCGCTGCGCTACTCACGTCGTGCCAGAAGACCGAGTGGGACGTCATCACGCCCGTTGGCGCCGACCTCTACGGCAACAACAGCATTACCGACGACGGTATCATCACCATCGCCGAGCTGAAGCAGAAATATCCTAACGTGTTCGCCAGCAACGACGAGAACAAGCTCGTGGAGGAGAACGTGAAAATCCGCGGCCGCGTGACGGCCAACGACATACGCGGCAACATCTACAAGCAGTTTATGCTACAAGACGAGACGGGCGCCATCATCGTCGCCGTCAACGAGAGCGGCCTGAGTGGCTACCTGGCCGAGGGCCAGGAAATCATCGTCGACCTCAAGGGCCTCTATATCGGCGGCTACCGCCAGCAGCCCGAGATTGGCGCACCCTACAACGTCACCAGCATCGGACGCATGCAGAAGGACGTGTTCCAGAAGCACTTCAAGTTTACGGCGGCACCCGTCGACCCTAACGTCATTCAGCCCATCGACTTCGACGTCGACATGGACATGAACACCCATTGCGGCAAGCTCGTCACGCTGCGTAACGTCACCTTCAGCGAGGCCGACGGCGTCAGCACCTTCGCCCCCGGCGACGGCAGCGTCACCATCGTCGGCGGCTGTGTCAATCGTGGCATTGCGGGCTACCCAACGTCGAAGCTCGTCATCCGCACCAGCACCTACGCCAAGTTTGCGGCCAACCTGCTGCCCTACGACCAGATGAACAAGCGACCGCGCAAGGTCAACATCACGGGCATCGCCACCCGCTATGCCGGCACCTGGCAGATTCTCATCCGCAAGGAGTCGGACGTGGAGATTGTGCAATAGAAGTGAGAAGTGAGAAATGATAAGTGATAAGTGATAAGTGATAAGTGATAAATGATAAGTGATAAATGATAAGCAAAAACACAGCAATATGAAAAAGATATTTAACAGCCTGATGGCTTTGGCCATCGCAACACTGACATTCACAGCCTGTCAGGATGTTCCCGAACCCTACCCCACCCCAACTGTCGGCCCCAAGGCCGAAGTCACCTACGAAGGCAGCGGCACACTGGAGTCGCCCTACACCGTAGCCGACGCCATCAACTACGCCAAGTCGTTCAACCAGGCCGAGTCCGACAAGGAAGTCTACATCAAGGGCTTCATCACCTCCATCACCGAGGAGTACACCACAAACTTCGGCAACGGCACCTTCGTCATGTCCGACTCCAAGAACGGCGGCAACACCTTCACATTCTACCGCGGACTATACCTCGGCAACCAGCGCTATAGCAGCGCTAAGACCCAAATCAAGGTCGGCGACGAGGTCATCGTCTACGGCAAGGTGGTCAACTACCGCGGCAACACGCCCGAGACCGTACAGGGCTCTGCCTATCTCTATTCGCTCAACGGCGTGACCGAGGGCGGCAGCGACGAACCCGCCGGCGAGGTCAAGGGCACCGGCACACTCGACGACCCCTTCAACGCCGCAGCAGCCATTGCGTACGCCAAGGAAGTGGGCGACAAAGAGTCCGACAAAGACGTATATATAAAAGGTAAGGTGGCATCCGTCACCGAGCAGTACGGCACGCAGTTCGGCAACGCCACGTTCGCCGTCTCCGACGACGGCAAGGCCAGTGGAGCGTTCACCGTCTACCGCGCCCTCTACCTCGGCAACAAGAAGTACACCGCCGGCGACCTGCTGCAGGAGGGTGACGAGGTTATCGTCTGCGGTAAGGTGACCAACTTCAAGGGCAACACGCCCGAGACCGTGCAGGGCAAGGCCTACCTCTACTCGCTCAACGGCAAGACTGAGAGCGGAAGCGACACGCCGGAACCACAGCCCGGCGGCGAGGTGAAGACGGTCACGGTGGCTGAGTTCAACGCTGCCGCCGAGAGCAACGACGTCTGGTACCAGCTGACGGGCACGGTGAAGAACCTGAAGGACGGCGACCAGTATGGCAACTTCGACCTCGAAGACGCCAGCGGCTCGGTCTACGTCTACGGCCTGCTCTCCGAGAAGGGCGGCGCGAAGAAGCAGTTCCAGAATCTGGTGGCCGCAAAGGGCATCACTAACGGCTGCACGCTGACCATCATCGGCAACCGCGGCTCGTTCAAAGACAAGATTGAGGTCACGAACGCCTACTTCGTCAGCATCGAGGGCGGCACAACGCCCGGCGGTGGCGACAGCGACACCCCTGGTGGCGGCGAAACAGCGGTGACGACGCTGACCAACGGCGGCTTCGAAACGTGGGCCGACGGTGTGCCCGCAGGCTGGAAGTCGGCATCGACGGCCAGCAGCGCCACGCTCGCGCAGAGCAGCGACGCCCACGGCGGCAGCAGCTCGTGCAACATCAACGGCAACGAGTCGTCGAACAAGCGCCTGGCCAGTCAGGAGATGACCCTGGCAGCAGGTACCTACGTCTTCTCGTTCTATGCCAAGGCTACTACGGGCGACGCCTCACAGCTGCGCCCCGGCTACGTGCCCGTGACCGACGGCAAGGTGGGGTCCTACACCTATGGCGACTACATCACCCTCACCACCAGCTGGGCAAAGTATAGCTATGAGTTCACCCTCGACGCTGAGACCACCGTCTGCCTCGTCGTCATGAATCCCAAGAAGTCCAACTACTCCGCCGGCAAGGACGCCCTCATCGACGACGCCACGCTGGAGAAGAAATAAGCTCCAAAGCTATCGTTCCAATGACAACAGAAAGCCCCGCTCTGACGCGGGGCTTTCTGTTTATGTGCCAGTCTCCATAGTTCCACAGATTTCCTCAGCCATGGCGTTGAGAGCCATACAGTCTGCCCGGCTGATATGCCGCTTCTTCTCATCGTAAGGCCAGGGGCTCAGAATCAGCAGTCGCCCCGTAGCACAGGCGTCGAAGAGGGTATCTGCAGGCTTATAGTAGTCGCGAAAGCCATTGTCAGTAAGACAGACCAACAGATGCTGCTCGCGCAGTAATACCTGCATGATTTGTTTCTCTTGCGGCGAAATAAAAGGCGACACCATCACGACTCCCTTCCGCGCCAGCAGCACCCGGCTATTCATATAGTCGCGCAGTGCCTTGTTGTCGCCCTGCTCTGCCGCCTTCACCATCACGCTGCGCACATGCACAACGTCGAAATGCTGCTCTGAGAGCAACGCCATATTCCCCACGCCGCAATATGAGCGCTGGCCGATGACGATGTCCCGCTGCACGCGGAAGAAACCGGGCTTGAGGCGCTTCGTCGCCAGCCGCTGCGGGTTCATGTCTATGTAGCGGATGGTGTTGGGCAGTTGGGAGTATCGGCTCATCGGCCGGATGAAAGGCATCTCCCTGAATATTGGCTCTAAGCGGTAATAGGCTTCGTCGCCCAGCTGGCCCCTCAGCATAGCCGCCAGTGCCTGCAGCCGGGCGGAGCCTTCTTTGAGTTCTCCCCGAATGACATTCGGGGTAAAGAAAGAAGGGGTGCTCGGAGAAGGGCCGTTCTGGGCAAGGAAAGAAGGGCCGTTCGGGGCAAGGAAAGAAGGGGCGCTATAAGAGCAGGCACGCCCCAGCTTCTTGACCGCCTGCCAGAAGCCACGCACCAAAGAGGCAATGCCTTTTTCCATCGTTCGCTGCACATAAAACACAGCATGCAAGTGGTCGGGCATGAGGCAGAAATGCAGCACCCGTACCTCGGGATGATGCGCCGGAATGGACATCAGACAGTCTACCAGGGCATCGCCTAAGGGCGAACGCCTCACCACAGCCATTGCCGGATCGCCGTCAGGAGTATGCAGCATACCCAGCAGTGGCCGGCGGTCGGTGACCGTCAGCGTAATGTGGTATAGGCCAGCGCCTTTCCAAGCCGTGCCCGGCTCCTGCCATTGCCAATGCTCATGTTCCATGCTCTTATGATTTCTTGGTTTCTATTCTTTGCCTCGCGCATGAAGCATATACGCTCTATGGTCTACAAAGATAAACATCTTTTTGGAAAACTCGAAGGGAAAGAAGAAAATATTTGGAAAAATGTTGGCTGGTTCAGGAAATTGTCGTACCTTTGAGGCAACAAACAGCATGATATGACAAAACTAACACGACTTTCCATCTTCTGTCTGCTGCCAGCCACTCTGCTGACGACGGCCTGCGGCGGCAGCGACGACGACCGCACCGAGGGCGCCACCGCCGTGCGCAACGCTAACCGCAACGACGCCAGCCGGGAGCCGGCGCTGGCGCGACTGGAGTTTCCCCGCGTGAAGGGCGGCAGCAGCATCGTCATCATCCACGCCAACAACGACCAGCACGGCATCAACTTCTCTACCGAGTGGGACAGCGACATCAAGGCGCAGCGCTGGTCGTGCTACCAGATGTATAGCACCAACAGCGGCGGCAACAACAGCCGCGTGGTGGACGGCTACCTCTTCGACGAGGACCTGCCGCAGCACGCCGTGAACTACGTCACCAACGCCGCAGGCGAAAACTACGACCCCTTCTGGTCGTCGGGCTACGACCACGGCCACATCTGCCCCAATGCCGACCGCAAATACTCGCGCGAGGCCAACCGCCAGACGTTTTTCCTGACCAACATGCAGCCGCAGGTGAACAATCTGAACGCCGGCATCTGGCAGTCGATGGAAAACCAGGTGCGCGCCTGGACACCCACCACGGCCCGCGACACGCTCTACGTGGCCAAGGGTGGCACCATCGACGCGCCGGAAAATATCATTGAGTATATCAGCAACCGCGAGAAATCAACGACGCCGCAACAAGGCTTTATCCCCGTTCCGCGCTACTTCTTCATGGCCCTGCTGCGCACCACTGCCACGGGCTACAAGGCACTGGCTTTCTGGGTGGAGCATCGCAACGAGAATCACAAGACCGACCCCCTGGGCAACTACGTCATCAGCATCCGCGAACTGGAGCACCGGACAGGTATCGACTTTTTCTGTAACCTGCCCGACAACATAGAGGAAGAGGTGGAGACGATGTCGGCAGACAACATCAAGTGGCTCTGGAACCTGTAGGTCATCACTTGCCAGCAGGTAACCTGTAGGTCATCACTCTGCCAGCAGGCGGGCGATGACCTCCAGGCATTTCTCGCTGCTGACGGGCTTCGACAGGAAGTCGTCGCAGCCTGCCTCCATGGCCAGCCGGCGGTCGCTGTCGAAGGCGTTGGCCGTCAAGGCGACAACAGGCAACTCAGGGTGCTTCTCCTTGATGGCCGCCGTGGCCTCCAGGCCGTCCATCACGGGCATCTTGATGTCCATCAGCACCAGGTCAATGCCGCCCTTGTCGGCCAGCTCTACAGCCTCCTGCCCATTGCGGGCACGCAGAAACTGATAGCTGCGCTTTAGAATGTAAGTCATCAGAATGTAGTTACTGTCGTTGTCTTCTGCTACTAAAATTGTCTTCATCGTTGCTCGAAGTTTAACTTACAATTTATCTATGCTGTGCAAATTTATTGCAAAAGTACAAGAAATTTCTGAAAATCTTTGCTTTTTCATAACTTTTTAACTAATTTTGCACCTCACGAAACTATTAACATTAAAAACTACCTGTTTTATGACACTAAAACTATTCTCTTGCGCCGTAGCTTTGTCGGCCGCTTTGTCGGCCTCGGCTCAGAGCCATCTGATGGACATCAAGGCCACCAAAGCCGGCGCTCCCGTACAGTCAACGATGTACGGTCTGTTTTTCGAAGACATCAACTTTGCTGCCGACGGCGGACTCTACGGCGAGCTGGTGAAGAACCGCTCCTTTGAGTTTCCCCAGCACTACATGGGCTGGCGCGTCTTCGGCAACGTAGAGCTTGAAGACGACGGTCCCTTTGAGCGCTGCCCCCACTACGTCGTGCTCAGCGACCCCGGCCACCGCGAGCGCCGCACGGGCCTGCAGAACGAGGGATTCTTCGGCATCGGCGTGGAGAAGGGCAAGGAATACCGCTTCTCCGTCTGGGCCAAGGCTCCCAAGGGCAAGTCGCAGATTCGCGTGCAGCTGATCAACGAGCAGGCCATGTATGAGCGCCAGAACTTCTCGGAGGTGAAGCTCGACGTCGACAGCAAGGACTGGAAGAAATATGAGGTCACCATCAAGTCGTCGCGCACCGAGCCTAAGGCCAACCTGCGCATCTTCCTCTCCAGCCCCAACCCTGTGGCCCTGGAGCACGTATCGCTCTTCCCCAAGGAGACGTTTAAGAACCGCGAGAACGGCCTGCGCCGCGACCTGGCTCAGGCTCTGGCCGACATCCACCCCGGCGTGTTCCGCTTCCCCGGCGGCTGCATCGTGGAAGGTACCACCCTCGACACCCGCTACCAGTGGAAGAACACCATCGGCCCGGTAGAGAACCGCCCGCTGAACAAGAACCGCTGGGAAGACACCTTCGACTACCGCTATTTTGCCGACTACTACCAGTCATACGGCTTGGGATTCTTTGAGTTCTTCCAGCTCTGCGAAGACATTGGCGCCGAGCCGCTGCCCGTGCTCAGCGTCGGTCTGGCATGCCAGTTCCAGAATGGTCTCGACGCCCACGCCAAGATGGACGAGCTGCAGCCCTTCATCGACGACTGCCTCGACCTGATAGAGTTTGCCAACGGCGACCCCGCCACCTCGAAGTGGGCCAAGATACGTGCCGACATGGGCCACCCCGCCCCCTTCAACATGAAGTATATCGGCGTGGGCAACGAGCAGTGGGACGACCCCTACTACACCCGTCTGAAGCCCTTCGTGGAGGCCATCCGCAAGAAGTATCCCGCCATCAAGATTATCGGCACCAGCGGCCCCGATTCCGAGGGCAAGATGTTTGACAAGGGCTGGCAGGCCATGAAGGCCCAGAAGGCCGACCTCGTTGACGAGCACTACTACCGCCCGGAAAACTGGTTCCTCGGCACCCCTGAGGGCGACGAGGTGCAGCGCTGGCCCAACTGCGGCGCCCTGCGCTACGACAGCTACGACCGCAAGGGCCCGAAGGTGTTTGCCGGCGAGTATGCCTGCCACGGCAAGGGCAAGAAGTGGAACCACTTTGAGACCTCACTCTACGAGGCTGCCTTCATGACTGGTATCGAGCGCAATGCCGACATCGTACACATGGCGACCTACGCCCCACTCTTCGCCCATGTTGACGGCTGGCAGTGGCGCCCCGACATGATATGGTACGACAACCTCCGCATGTTTAAGTCTGTGAGCTACTACGTGCAGCAGATGTACGCCCAGAACAAGGGCACCAATGTGCTCTCGCTGACCATGGATAAGAAGCCCGTGGCCGGCCAGCAGGGTCAGGACGGGCTTTTCGCCTCCGCCGTCTGCGACAAGACCACAGGCGAGATCCTGGTGAAAGTGGTCAACACGTCGAAGCAGCCGCAGCCCGTCACCCTCAACCTGCTGGGCCTGAAGGGCGACTACAAGGCAGAGACGCTGACGCTGAGCCATAACGGCAGTTACGACGACGAGAACACGCTTGACGAGCCTGAGAAGATTACGCCGAAGGCCGGCACCGCCCAGGTTGAGGCCGGCAAGAAGGCTGTCACCGTCAACGACAACATACCTGCCATGTCGTTCCGCTTATACAAGGTCAAGAAGTAACAAATAAGCATAAAAGCAACATTCATACAACCCTTCACAGTAACCACAAAACGTTGACTATTAAGTGGTTACAGTGAAGGGTTTGTTATTTCAAGACAATCGAAAGGTTACGGCGAAGGGTTCGTTAATTCTACAAACGCCATCGTTCAGTCGAGGCCGCATCAGGAAAATCTGCCGACCATGGCGAAAGGAAAGGAAGCACGCCATTTGCAAAGATACGCTTCCCCTACTGAATCTAAGACCTGTGCGCCACCTTAGTTGCCGACCTTGGTCAGCAACACTGCCGACCTTGGTCAGCAACACTGCCGGTCATGGTCAGCAATCGCAAGTTTCCCGGATATCTATCTATAGAGATTCTATTTCGTTAGCCGCCACGCCTGTCATGTCGGCAATCTCCTCTGTGGTAAAGCCCCGCGACTTCATGCGCCTGATAGTATCTGCCATCTGGGCTTCCGCCTGCTCGGCTTTGGCTTCCGCCTGCTCAGCTTTGGCTTCCGCCTGCTCGGCTTTGGCTTCCGCCTGTTCGGCTTTGGCTTCCGCCTGCTCGGCTTTGGCTTCCGCCTGTTCAACCTTGGCTTCCGCCTGTTCAATCTTGGCTTCCGCATGGTTCAGCAAATCCTTGGTTTTGCGCAACTCGCGCAACTCATCAGCCATATCTTTGTCGCGGCGCACCCTGTCCCAGAACATGTCGTAGCCCAAGAGTTGCACACTGGTGTAGGCCGACTCTTCGACAAGACGGATGGCCTTGCTGATTTCGGGATTGTCAAGCAGTTCATGTGGCACTTCCTCGGTATAGGCATTTATCTCGGTTAGGAAGCGGAGCCACAGCACCTGCATCTTTTTCTCTGCAACGGTCTTCGCCTTAAACTTCGGCAGTTCCACGAATACGAGGTGGAAGCCATCAATCACTTTGTTGGTGTATTTGTCATGAACCAAGTGATAGTAATGATAGAACTCTTCCATTTCCGGCTCGAAGATGTCGTCAATCAGGTTGAGCGAATAGACTGGCTGCAACCGGCTGAAACTTTCGCCCTGCTTCAGCTGGCCCACATAGACCTTCGACGAATTGAACAGCACCCGCTGCATGAAATTGTTCGACCAGTACATCTGCATCTCCACGATGAACTGCCGCTTGTCGTTGGTCTCACAAAAGACGTCGACAATGCTGTCCTTGCCTTCTTCAGTCCGAGGCACCCGCTCTGGCGACAGATAGTGGATGTCACAAATCTCGTTGCCCTCTTCCAAGGGGAGCAGGGCATTGAGCAGACTCATCACCAAGTCGGGATGCTCACCAAAAATCTTTTTGAAAGTCAGGTCGGCTTTCGGGTCTAAGTATCTTGCCATGATTAACCTCTTTTTATATAGTTAATGGTTATTATCAGTGTTTGCCTCGGAGCGCGGACGACTATAGCCCGCACCTGTTGCGGGCGAGGGCGCCCACAGTCCTATAGTTGGATGCAAAGTTACAACATTTCCGTGAATTATCTGCAAAGTAATGACTAAAAAAAATGGTTCTGCAAGATTTCGTGTGGATGGATAGTTTTTTGTAAAACAGATAAAAACCGGAAAAACCGATAAAAACCTTACGCTGGTAGTCTACATTGTTTTTTCCCTGTTTTTCTTGTTTTTCCCTGTTTTCCAAAAACGAATATACGCCCCATACAAAATCTCGTAGAACCCTATAAGAGGGTGTGTCAAATACGCTTCGCGTCGTTCACAAAATCAACCCTTCACGGTAAGCGCTTGCTTGTCAGACTATTAAACTCACCGTGAAGGGTTGAATGAATGGTTAACAAAACGGAGTCACCGCTGCTTGATGATATACTTCTGGTAATAGTTGATGAGCAGTGTGGTCATAGGCAGGGCGATAATCATGCCGAGGATGCCTAATAGCGAGCCCCAGATGCTGAGCGAGAGCAGGATGATAGCCGAGTTGAGGCCTGTGACCTGCCCCATGATCTTCGGTGTGAGAAACGTGTCCTGAATCACCTGCACCACGGCGAATACAGCCAAGGCCATGAGCAGAATGACCCAGAAGTTCTGGCCCGTGTCGGCAGCCTTGACGATAGCCAGGATGATAGTGGGGATGAAACCTACCAACTGCAGGTAAGGCACCATGTTGAGCAAGCCGATAAACATACCTAAGCCCACGGCCATGGGGAAGTCGATGATAAGAAAGCCGATGCTAAAGAGAATACCCACGCAGAGAGCCACGATGGCCTGCCCGCGGAAGTATTTGTTCATGCCCTCCTCCACGTCGGCCACTAAGCGGCGCGCAAAGGGGCGGTAACGGCGGGGCAATAGCTGGTGCCAGCCCTGAGTAAACTGCTCGTAGTCGAGAAGTATGAAGAGCGTATAGAGCACCACCATCGTCAGCGAGAACACGCTGCTTACCACGCTGATGCTTTGCGAAATGACCGCCCACACCTTGGGAATGGTACTTTTCACGGTGTCGATGAATCCGTCCTGCGTCACCAGCTTCTTCACCTGGTCGATGTCGAGCTTGTCGTGTACGAACTGCTGCACCTGGCGGGGAATGTTGCTCATCGTCTCGTCGGTCTGTACGTAGTGCACAATGAGGTCGGCCACGCGCCCGCCCTCGGCAATCATCGGCGGAATCATCAGCAGGAAGACACCCGTAATCACTGCGCCCGCCACCAAGAATGCCAGCAGGATGGCTGCGATACGATACTTCAGGTGGCAGCGGTACTGAAAGAACTTGACCATCGGAAACAGCAGGTAGGCCGACAGCCAGGCTAAGAAGAACGGCACGAGCACGCCGCTGAGCCTGTTGAGCAGCATGATAATGCCGACCACAATAATGACAGCCAGCACGCCGCGGACAAAGGTGTCGAAGGTAATCTCTTTTTTCATCATTATGGCTGCAAAAATACTATTTTTTTGTAGAAAACAAGCGCCCTTTAACTTCTTTAACTTCTTTAACCCTGCAAACTCCCCAAAAAAGTAGTACCTTTGTACCCCAAATAACCAATTACCAATGAGCGTTACAGAAATCATCAGCAGGCATGAGCGCCAGCAACAGTTCTCGTTTGAGGTGCTGCCACCCCTCAAGGGTACGGGCACCACGAAGCTCTTTGCCGACATCGACAAACTGGCCGAGTTGGAGCCTGCCTTCATCAATATCACCACCCACCACTCAGAATTTGTCTACCGCGAGTTGCCCGGCGGGCAGTTTGAGCGGCTGCGCGTGCGCCGCCGCCCCGGCACCATCGCCTGTGCAGCCGCCATTCAGCAGCGCTACAAGATACCTGTGCAGCCGCACGTCATCTGTAGCGGCGCCACCGTCGAAGACATTGAGTACGAGCTGTTAGACCTGCAGTTCCTCGGCATCCACGACCTGCTGCTGCTGCGCGGCGACAAGGCCAAGGAGGACAGCCGCTTTACGCCCACCCCCGGCGGCCATGCCCACACCACCGACCTGATACGCCAGGTGCAGCGGTTCAACGACGGCTTCTTTGCCGACGGCACGCCCATCAAGGACCCCGGCCGCAAGTTCGACTTCGGCGTGGCCTGCTATCCCGAGAAGCATGAGGAGGCGCCCAACCTGGAGCGCGACATGCTCTACCTCAAGGAGAAGCAGGATTTGGGCGCGCAGTATGCCGTGACCCAGCTGTTCTTCGACAACCAGAAATATTTCGACTTCGTCAGCAAGGCGCGACAGATGGGCATCACCATGCCCATCATCCCCGGCATCAAGCCCATGGCGAAGCTCAGCCAGCTGACGGTGGTGCCAAAGACGTTCCACTGCGACATACCCGAGGCGCTGGCCCGCGAGATCGTGAAGTGCAAGACCGACGACGACGCCCGCCAGCTGGGCATCGAGTGGACCACGGAGCAGTGCCGTGAGCTTTATGAGCACGGCGTAGACAATATCCACTTCTACACCGTCTCGGCCGTCGACAGCGTGGTGGAGACGGTGAGGAAAATTAAAAAATTGAAAAACTAAAAAATTAAGTAACATGCAAAAAATAAGTTGGTATTTTCGAGGTACCAAGTTATTTTTTAACGGTTACTTAAATAGTTAAATCGTAAATATACACAGGGTGTCATTCAACGATGTAATAGGCCAGGACGAGGTGCGCGAGCGCCTGCTGCAGATGACCGCCGAAGGTCGCCTGCCCCATGCCCTCATGCTCTGCGGTCCGCAGGGTGTGGGCAAGAAAGCGCTGGCCATCGCCTTCGCCTGCTATCTGCTGGACAACGGCACAGCGCCGTCGAAGGCCATGCTCAATAAGCTTGAGCACCCCGACCTGCACTTCACCTTCCCCACCATCAAGCTGCCGTCGATGGGTGCCGACCATAAGCCCGTGAGCGACGACTTCGCCCGCGAGTGGCACGAGCTGCTGATGGGTGCCGGCCCCTACTTCACCATGGACGAGTGGATGACGGCCATGGGCGGCGAAAACCAGCAGGCCATCATTACCGCCGGCGAGAGCGACGCCCTGGTGCGCAAGCTCAGCCTGAAGTCGAGCCAGGGCGGCTACAAGGTGAGCATCGTCTGGCTGCCTGAGCGCATGAACATTGAGTGTGCCAACAAGCTGCTGAAGCTCATTGAGGAGCCGCCACAGCAAACGGTGTTTATCATGGTGTGCGAAGAGCCCGACCGCCTGCTGGAGACCATCCGCAGCCGTGTGCAGCGCATCGACGTGAAGCGCCTGCCGCCAGACGTCATCCGACAGGCGCTCATCGAGCGGCGCGCCGTCAGCGAGGAAGCTGCCAACCGCATCAGCCGACTGGCTAACGGCTCATGGCTCAAGGCCGTGGAAGAGCTACAGGTGGGCACCGAGAACGAGCAGTTCCTCGACCTCTACATCTCGCTGATGCGACTGGCCT
>CAMHKU010000023.1 GCA_946185805.1 uncultured Prevotellaceae bacterium
TCCGTCTTAACCTTCAGGTTGTCGATAATTTCCCAACCGAAAGAGCCGGCCATGTTGAGGTTCTTGCGCTGCTTCTTGCGGTCGTTGTCATACTGTGCCTGAATGGGGTTGTAGAGGTTACCCAGGTCGTCGTCTTCAGCACCGGCCGATGCGTCGAGGTTCTTAATGGGGAACGGCGTGTAAATCACGGCGTAGCGCAGACGGCGGTCAGAGTCGTAGCTTCCTGTAGCATCCTGAGCGCCGCCGCCATTGATGTCGGTGATGCTGTAGCGTGCCTGGAAGTCGAGGGTGGTGCGCTTCGAGGGCTTGGTGTTCAGTTTGAGGCTGAAGTTGTCGCGCTTGAACGATGAGCCAATCTGGATGGCCTTGTCGTTCATGTGGGCATAGCTGAAAGCATACTTGATGTTATCAGAACCACCGTTGATGTTGATGTTGTGGTTGAAGGTGTGACCCGTGCGCCCGTAGACCAGATCCTGCCAGTCGTTGGTGGCAATGTTGTTATACAGGTCAGCATCCTGGTAGTTGCCGAAATAGTCGGTAAACGACTGAATCTTCGAGGGGTCGTTGTTGTTTCTCAGCAGGGCATACTCATACTGCCAGTCCACGTAGTCGCGGGCAGAGAGCACATCCTGCTTCTGGGCAATTTTCTTCCAGCTGTAGTAGACGTTGTAGCTCACCTTTGTCTTGCCGGCCTTACCGCTCTTGGTGGTGACGAGGATCACACCGTTAGCACCGCGGCTACCGTAGATGGCGGTAGAGGAAGCATCTTTCAGCACGGTGATGTCCTCAATGTCGTTGGCGGGAATGTCGCTGATGCTCTCCACGGGGAATCCGTCGACGATGTAGAGCGGGTCGTTAGACTGGGTGATGGAGCCGCCGCCACGGACGCGGATCTTCACGTCGGCGTCGGGCGAACCTTCAGTAGTGGTAATCTGCACACCGGGCATCTTACCCGTCAGTGCCTCCGAGGCGTTGGCCACGGGCACGGCCTGCAGGGTCTCACTGTTGACGGTGGCCACGGAACCCGTCAGATCCTTCTTCTTCACCGAGCCGTAACCGATGACCACCACGTCGTTGAGCGTGGTGTTGTCGTCTTCCAGCACGACGTTGACCGACGTCTTGCCTTTCACGTTCACGGTCTGCGTCTTCATGCCGATGTAGGAGATGACAATCGGATTGTTTCCCGTGAGCTTAATGGTGAAATTACCATCGAGGTCGGTGATACCGCCGTTCTTGGTGCCCTTCTCAATAATGCTGGCACCAATCACGCCTTCACCGCTCGAGTCCTTCACGTTGACCTTGACGGTCTGCGCCTGTATCGTGCCCACCACCATGATGAGGGCCAGTACAAGCGTCGCTCTGATACTCTTTAATTTTTCAGACATAGATTTTAGTAGTTTTAATGAATTATTTAGGGTTATTATTCCTCTTGGGCATAGTCTTCCTCATGCGGTTGACTGTGGGTTTTAGTAGCTTTTTCGTTTGCGTCTTTACGGTTTTTAGTAAATTTGGCGCAAAGATACGAAATAAAAATCAATTAAAGAAACTTAAAGAGATAAATTTCTTGTAAACGTTTGCGTCGAAGTGTTAAAACACGAAGCAGGCGGGGCACTGTAGTGCTCCGCCCGCCTATACAGAGGAGTTAAGGTGTTAATTAGAGTAGAGGTAATGACTTCTAACTTCTTCTAACTCCTTCTAACTCCTTCTAACTTCTTCTAACTTCTTCTACTTAATCACCTTCTTGCCGCCGATGATGTAGACACCCTTGCCGGCCTTGCTCACGCGCACGCCCTGCAGGTTGTAGATAGCGTCATCCTGCTGGCCGTCGGCCTTCACGGCGCTCACGGCGTTGACGGTACCGGCCACGGCGGCTGCGGGTCCGAAGCCGCCGCGGCTGTTAGCCGCACGGATGGTGAGGGCATCCTTGGCCGCATCGACGGTGATGTTGTAGGTGGGCTGCGTGGTGATGGCCACAAACTCGCCGTTCTTCTCTATCAGGTAGGCCGTAGCGCCGTTGTTGGCCGGTGTCCATGTCACGGTGCCGTTGTCATACTTGGCATCGGCGGGAGCCTCCAGCTGCTTGGCCTCCTGCTGTGCTGTCTGTGCCCAGTCGCCGAGTACGTAGTCGATGGTGTACTTGGCAGCCTCGTCGGCACTGAGGATGGTGTTGAGCGTGGTGTTCTGCTTGGTGAAGGTGACGGTGTTCGACGCCGGGGTGATGTCGTTGCCCTGTGCATCCTTGGTGCCATACTCGCCGGCAATGCTGTAGTCGCAGTTGATGCCGGAGAGGTTCCAGCGGGTAGCAATCAGCTTTGAGGGGGCTTCGAGTGTAGTGTTGAGGTAGATGCAGACGGGGTTGTCGCTCCATGCGCGGCCCAGGTTGTAAGAGTCGGCAAAGGTCTTCACGGTGCAGCCGTTGAACACGTAGAGCTCGGAGTTGGCCGAGATGGTGGTGGTGCTGCGCTTCTCGGTGACGATGGTGGCATTGTTGAAGTATGCGCGTCCGTTGCCGCAGAGGAAGTCCACCGTGCCGTGCAGCTCGCCGCCCTCGAAGTAGTAGAGTCCGCCCACCTTGTGCGAGTAGTAGGTGTCCTGATGCGACAGGTGGTTGACGTTCTTGCAGATGGTCTTCGTGCCCTGGTCGTGCAGTGTGCAGGCGCGGCCGGTGGTGTTGGCGTCGTAATACATGTCGTTCTTCAGGGTCAGGTCCTGCATGTAGAGTCCCTCGCCGGTATTGTTCAGCAGGTCGGCCTTGCCTAAGCCCTCGATGGCCAGCGGCGGCGTGGTGACGACGATGGTCTTATCGGCACTCTGGCCTATGAGCGACACGTTCTTGCCCGAGATGGCGGTCATCACTTTCTCGCCAAGGTCGTAGGTGCCGTTCTGCAGGAAGATTTTGGCTCCCTCCTCAGCGCTGGCATTATTGATGGCTAAGATGAGGCTGGCGGCGTCGTCCTTCGGCACGATATAGTAGCCCGACTGCTCGTCCTTGGCCAGGAAGTTCTGTACGTTGTACACCTCTATGCGGTGCAGGTATGACTGTGCTGCGAAGGTGAAAGTGAGCTGGGTGGCTTCGCCGTCGTAGTTGACCACGGTTATGCCGCCGTCGGTTTCGGCTATAGCAGGCACATCGTTCTTAATTACGTTGCCCTTGGCGTCGGTAACGGTGATAGTGGTGCCGTTGCCATACTGGCAGAGGGCGAGCAGCACCTGAGCTTTGCCGGCCACGTCGACGGTAAACGAACCCTCGGCGGCAAAGTTCCAGCCGTGGTTGTTGTAATAAGCGCCGCCCGTGGTGGTGATTGTCTCGTGGTCCTCGGGATAGAATGTGGCCTTCGTCAGGTCGTAGGTCTGGATGCTGCCTACGCTTACTGACTCTATCGGCGTTACCTTGGCGCTGATACTGATATTGCCGTTGACAGCGTCGTTGGCTTTCACTTTTGTCTCGTTGGCATAGAACCATCCGCGGAACTTCTCGCCCTGGCCGATGGTCAGGTCGGCCTCGCTGAAGGGCACGTCGCCGATGGCGTCGCCCTCATACACCTTCTTCGTGCCTAAGGTCTTGCCGTTCTGATCCTTATAGGTGACGGTTGCTTCCTGCACCTCAGCAGCCTCAGCCTTGAAATAGGGCAGGTAGGCAATGTCGCTGAAGGTCAGCACGGTGGGCTCGCCGACATAGAAGTAGGTGGCGGCGGCACCGTCCTGGTGGTAGCAGGTGGTGGTCTTCAGGTTAGGTTCGGCCAGCAGCTCGCCGGCGGCGTTGGTCACCTTGCAGGTGGCGGGGTTGGCATACTGGCAGCCGCCGATGGTGAACTTCACCGTGCCGTCTACGGGCACTGTGATGGTAACTTTGCCGTAGCCGTGGCTGTCGTTACGCTGCGTGCCGCTGAAGGTGACGCCGGCTGGCAGCGTCGAGGCGTCGAACTCGCCCTTGAGCTGGTCGTTGGTTATCTCGAAGTCGACGAATGTGCGAGCCACCGTCTCCTTGAACACTACCTTGGAGAGCACGCCCTCGACGGCGAGCTTGCGCTTGATGTAGATACCGGTGACCTCGGCGGGAATGTCGATAACCACGGCGTTAGACTCTGTCACGACGTCCGACGTGGCGATGAGGTCGCCCTGTGTGGCGTTGCCGTCGGCAATGGTGCATGCCAGCACGTCGACGCTGAAGTCCTTCACGCCCGAGCGGGGGCCGATGACGAGCGTCAGCTTGCCGGCCACGGCGGGCTTGGCAAAGAAGGCATAGCCGCTGGAGTTGAGCTTGATGCCCTTCAGGCCGTTGTTGGTGCCGGCACCGTCGTTGACGCTGGCGGCGTAGTACAGGCCGTTGTCGGGGCTGCCCTTAGGAGCGGCCTCGCTGTAATCCCAGGTCAGCACCACGGGTTCGGCGACAGGCCCGGCTGTAACCTCCACGACGTCGTCGGCCGTGCGGGGGCAAATCTCAATCTTGTCGTTATACATCACCACGATGCCGGTGACGTCGTACTTCTTGCCGTCTTCCAGGGCGGCGCTGGTCTTAAACTTGTCGTAGTAGACGATGCTATTGGTGCCGTCGGTCAGCAGTTTGTCGCCCTCGCCGGCCTGATAGGTCACGCCCTTCAGCGTTACCAGTGTGCTCTGGTTGGCCTTGTTGATGTCGGCAATCTTTTTCTCGGCAGCTGCCACGTCGCCATTGCTGGTGGTCAGAGCGTCCTTCTTGAAGTCGGTAATCTCGGCATTGCCCTGATAGAGCGTCAGGTAACATTCCATCTCGCCCGTCAGCTTCTCGCCAACCTCCAGGCCGTGGTTCTTGGTGTAGACCAGCAGTCCGTAGCCCTCACTGTCGGCAATGTAGGCATTGCTGCCGCTGACAAAGACCACCTGCTGTCCGTCAAACTTGATGATGACGGGCGTGCTGGCGCTCTTGGCTTCGGCCTGAATGTCCTTCAGCGATGTGTAGGTGGGGTGGGTGGTTTCGCCCGTGCCGTAGTCGATGATGATGCTCTTGATGCGCACCTGGGTGTTTTCGGTGTTGGCATTGCCCAGCACAAACTTCTTGGCGCCGATGGTGTAGTCACCGTCGGTGCCTGTTACGGCTTTGCCGTCGACGGTGACAGACACGTTGCTGTACTGTGCGCCGGTAAAGCTGATGTGGATACTGTTGATGGTCTCGCCCGAGAGCGACTCCACGGTGACGGTGTTGCCGCCGTCGGCCGACCAGTAGAATCGCATGTCGCCGGCTTTGTTGAGGCCGGGCAGATTGCTGTTGGCACCTTTGTCGCCGATGACCGACCATGAGGTGGCGTCGAGGCCCATGAGGGCGGCGTCGTTTTCGCCGGTCATGTTGGTGGTGGTGGTGCCTGTGTAGGCCATCGTCACCTCCTTAGCCGACACTGTGCTGCAGAGCAGCGTAAGCAGGCTCAGCAGCGTCAAACGTAAAAATTGAATCTTCATAAGCTTAATGTTTTAGGGTTATTTAATATGTTTGTTGTGGGTATTCCTTCAACGAGCGGTGTATTTGCGGCCGTTCTTGATGACGAGTCCGCGGTAGTTGTTGCCCACACGCTGGCCGCTGAGGTTGTAGACGGCGCCGGTGGTGCGCTCTGCGGCAACGTTGCTGATGCCAGTAGCCACGCTGCGCAGCACCTCAAGCTTGATGATAAAAACATTGGTGCCCGATTTGCCGCGCGTCATCTTTAGACTCTTGCTGCCGGCTCCGGCCCCCACCGTCCACACGTTGGTGTTAGGTTGCTGGCCTACGTTGGCATGGATGTTGTTGAACAGGTATTCGTCGTCGATAATCGTGCCGTTGGCAAACTTGAAGTAGATAGAACCGGCGGCGTCGGTATCTTTGTTGCGGTAGGCAGTGATGCTCAGCTGGTCTTTCTCCTGAAGAGCCTCGTTGAGTGTCAGCTCCACATAGGCGCTCTCGTCGACAGTAGCTTTCTTGCCGTTAAGCTGGATAACGGTATAGCCGTCGCGCGCGATGCCTACGCTCGTGCCGTCCTGAGCCACGATGGTGCCGCCGCTCTCAGTGCCTTGGTCCCATGTGTAAATGGCTTGTTGCTCTGTGGGCGTAGGGTCGTCGTCGTTGCTGCCGTAGCCTTTGCGGGCGGGGGTGCCGTCGTAGTAGTGCACACCTGCGGCGCGCGTCGTTGCGGGGTAGTATTCCTCTAGGGTGAAGTCGGCATCGGCGTTCTGTTGCTTGATCAAGTCCTCTACCAAAGAGTTGGCATACACTTCAATGTTGGTGTAGTATCCCTTGGCGTCTAGGGTATAGGCCTTGGGATCCAGGTTGCCGCCGTTGGCCTGTTCCCACACGTCGGGCATGCCGTCGCCGTCGCTGTCGGCCAGCACGTCGTAGGTTTCCAGCGTGGGCCATCCGCCGACGTCGCCTTGGGTGTCGATGAATCCGCCCGTAGAGCCGTTGCTACCCTTGAAGGTGTAGGTGCCGTTGCGCGTGTCCTTCATAATGCGGCGGTCAACGCTGTCGCGGCGGTAGGAAGCCCCCACATAGGCCAGCACCTTGTCAAAGGCCTTCTGTGCCGTGTGCATGGTGGTCAGCTGGTCGCTGTTCTCGGCCACGAAGCGAGTGGCCGACTTGATGCTGTTCTTCACCGCCGTGGTGTTGTTGTCGGGGTGTACGCCCTGCCAGTTGTCATTGGTTACTGCCGTCGAGCCATACATGTAGTTGCCGGTGATGTAGAAGTGTCCGGGAACGACGGTGCTCGTGCCCATGGCCTTGGTACAGTTCGAGCACTTCGTAGTGGGGTTGATGATGCGAGCCTTGTTGCTCGACGTTGAGCCCGGCTTGTAGTAGTTGTTAATGATGTTGTACTTCTTGAAGTCGTTGTTGTCGTTGGCCGACTCACCGCCATAGGTGCTGTTGCCGCCCCAGTTGTAGACCACGTTGTTGATATAGTCGACGGGGCCTTTCTGCGTGTTGACGTAGTCGTGGTCAAACCTCGGGTTGCGGCTAGAGTGGTTAGCCAGCAGGTTGTGGTGGTAGGCAGCGTTCTTGCCGCCCCAGATGCCGCCGTAGCCGTGGGCACCCTTGCCGTGGATACTGTTGACCAGGCTCTCGGAGAGCATGCACCACTGTAGTGTGAAATTCTCTATGCCGTAGAACGAGCCACACTCATCTACCGACCAGCTCATGGAACAGTGGTCGATGATGATGTTCTTCTTCTCGCTGCCGGTGTGGAAATAGGCGTTCATGGCGTCGTCCTCGGTATTGGTCTCGTCGCCCAGACGGCAGCGCAGGAATCTTAAGATGACGTTGTTGGCCGAGATGTTCAGCGTGTGGCCGCTCACGCAGATGCCGTCGCCGGGAGCGGTCTGTCCGAGGATAGTGATGTCGTCTTTGTTGATTTTTAGCTGCGACTTCAGCTGGATGGTTCCCGACACGTCGAACACCACGACACGCTTGCCGCTGGTGGTACAAGCGGCGCGCAGCGAACCGGGGCCGGAGTCGTTGAGGTTGCTCACGTGAATCACTTGTCCGCCGCGGCCACCGGTGGTGGTGTAGCGGGCCACGCCCTCGGCACCGGGGAAGGCAGGCACCTGCCCCAGCGCCGAGAGTGTGAGAATGTTAGTGGTTATTAAGAGTAGTGCTTTCTTAATCATTGTTATGTGTGTGTGGATTATTCGTATCTTAAGTAACAGTAAAAAATATAGGCTATTTCAGCAGTTTTCTGCCGTTGCAAATGACCAGCCCCTTATAACTGCTGTCCACGCGCTGCCCGCGAAGGTTGTAAAAAGGGCCTTGCTCATCCTCCCCGGCATGCTGCGTCAGCGGGCGTATGGTGGTGGCGTCGGCAGCGAAGAGCGTGGCGCCGGCACCGGCCTTCACGGCTGACGGCACGTCGCTGGCTGGTGCCACCGTATAGTCGTAAGGCATGCTGACGGTAGCCCCCGTCGAGGAGTGCTTCTTTGTAGTGGCGGCCACGTAGTTGTCCGACCGCCAGGTCACGGCGGTGGCTCCGCTCTGGCCGTAGTAGTTGTTCACGCCGGAGGCAAAGTAGTTGCCCTCGATGAGGAACTCTGAGTTCTTGCGCGGGTTGATGCAGTTGCTGGAGCCGCTGCAGGTGAAGTAGTTGTTGAGCATGTGAATCTTGCCCACGCGCGCCATGGGCATACGCTGCTTGCAGTCCGTGCCCCACCAGTTGAAGGCAAAGGTGGTGTTCAGATAGCCCGTAGCCTCGCTGTCGCTGCTGCCTATGAGGTTGGTGTTCTGGTGCATATACGAACGGTCGGTATAGCTGAAGGTACACCAGCTGACAGTGAAGAAGTCCGACTGCTGAGTGATGTCGAAGTTGCCGTCCATGCCGTCCTGGAAGGCGCAGTGGTCTATCCAGCAGTGCTTGGCCTTGGTGGCCGAGATGAGGTCCTTGCCGCCAACGTCGACGGAGCCGGGACCAACGAAGGTGATGTTGCGTATGATGATGTTCTCGCAACCGCTGAGTGACAGTATGCCTGCGTTGCGGTAAGTCTCTTTCGTGTCGCCGGTCAGTTCAATGATTATGCGGCGGGTGTTATACTCAGCCTGCTCGGTGACCTTAGTGCCGTTGGGCAATGTGCCGCCGCCGCTGCTGGTGCTCATGCTGGGAACGCCGGCGGCGTTGAGCGCCTGCTTCATCTCCGGCGTGACGTGCCACTGCGTGCAGAGACGTGCGCCATTGATGCCCAGCAGCGTCTTGCCGGTAGTGGTTACGCCGATGTTGCTTGAGACGATGAAGTCGCCCTGTGAACCGTCGAAGATGATGACGTCGTTCTGCTTGATGGCATTTTCAATAGTGCTCTTCATATCCTGACCGGTAGCCGTCAGTACAGTGCTCTTGCCTGTGAAGTTGGCGGGCAGTGGGTAGTTGTAGCAGCTCCCGCCGGTGATATTATAGACACTCGTGGCGCTGGTGCGCGACGAGCGGGTGCAGAAGCCGAAGGGTGCGTTCTGGTCGTAATCGGCGGCCGTGGCTGCCACCGTCGTCAGCAGCCCCAGAGCCAGTATCAGTAGTTGTTTATTCATATTCTTTGTTGATGTCTAAGTAACATACCAAATTAATTGTTTATCATCATTTAAAGTGTTATCGGGGGTTTGGGTAAAGCGTCAGCGAGAGAGGTGTCGTATCTTACTGCATGCGCTGCAGTCCTTCCCAGCGCACGTTCCATGAGCCGTCCTGCGGGAAGCCCGGGTTCATGGGCTGCTGGCAGCCGTCCCATCCGGCGCACATCATGGCAATGGCCGACAGCAGGGCACCGTTGCCGGGCAGGTAGAGGCGCAGGCGGTCGGCGGTCTGGAAATTGTGGCCGTTCTTCAGGTAGGTATTCTTCTGAGTGTTGATGAGCAGGGCGTCGAGGGCTGTGGCCGGCAATCCTAAGCGGGCGGCGGCCATGGCCACCATGCCGTAGTCCCAGCCCCAGGTAGTCTGCCAGTTCCAGTTCTTCATCACCCATCCCAGCGTGGTGGCCATCTTGGCAGGGTCATAGAGTGGGTGGCTCTCTGACAGGGGCAGCAGGCCGCAGGCTCCCAGCACTGCCGGGTGGTCGTTGCGGCACTTCTCGTCGAAGGTCTGCAGCGTGGTCTTTCCTTGCGTCGGCTGTGCAGCGGCGGTGCCGCTCCCTACGGTGTCGAACGGGTCAAACGACGGCAGCCCGGCGGTCTTGCCCTTCGGCAGTCCGGCGGTGTAGATACTGCCGTCACGCAGCGGCAGGGGCGTAAGGCCGTCGGCAATGGCGTCCCAATGGGCGTTGCGCGCTTTGCCCATGCGCTCGCGCCAGGCGTTGGCCACATTGAGGCCGTACTGCCAGTAGGCCAGCTCAAAGGGATGGTTGAAGGAGAAGTCCTTCGACATCGACTCCTGCATGGCCGTGGCGCCTTGCAGGTAGTAGGGGGGCTGGGGCTTCTGGGGCTTCTGGGGCTTCTGGGGCTTCTGGGGCGACTGGGGCGACTGGGGCTTCTGGGAGAACTGGGAGAATTGGGAAAATTGGGCGCTTGTGGTAGCCTTGTTGACGAAGTCGGCCATGAATTCGGCGGTCTCTTCTACCTGGGTGGCATATTTCTTCAGCGTCTCTGCCGTGGGGTTGGCGCGGTAGAGCTCCTCGGCCATATATATATAATGTGGCTGCTGCCAGATGAGGAACGAGCCCGTGTTAGAGGGCGCCTCGCCGGCCCAGGGGTCGGTCATCTTCATCCAGCGGATACCCTTGAAGCCCTGGCGCTGAGCTATCTGACGCGCCACGGGGTAGGCCACGTCGTTGTACCAGTCCATCACGCGGGCCACCACCTCGGGGCGGTTCCACAGGGCGAAGTCTACCATGTGCCACCAGGTCATCTCCAGGTGGGGGCGGCCAAACCATGAGTTGTAGGTCAGGCCCGTCTCCTGCGGTGGCTGGGAGTTGGCGCAGTTCACCTGGGTGAGGTATTGCGAGAGCACCACGCGGCGTTCCAGCTCGCGGGCGCGTGGGTCGGTGCACTGCGAGAAGTCGACGATGGCGCCCTGCTGCCACCAGCGGTTCCAGGAGCGGATGACGGCGCGCAACTCCTGGTCGAAGACCAAAGCCCCTCCTACAGCCCCCGAGGGGGCTTCATTAGTCTTAGATGCGGGATTGCCAGCAATTCCGCTTACAGTGGGCTTGCCAGCTATTGTAGCCCCCTCGGGGGCAGAAAGGGGAGCTGTATAGGTGGCTTTAAAGGCCAGCACGTCGCTGGTGGTGGTGAGGGTGAAGTAGTGGCGGTCGCACTCGGTGATGGTGGCGTCGCCCTCCCATTGCAGGGTCAGCGTGTAGCGGGTGCTGTCTATCTGGTGGTCAATGACGGCGTAGTCCTTGCCGCTACTGACGATGCGTGAGGTGTGGCGTCCGGGTTTCGTCAGGTCGGTGGCAGCGTCGGCATGGCGGCCGGTGGGGTAGGGCAGGCGGATGCTCACGCGGGCGCGGCCGTCCTTGAGCAGGGGCGTCTTGATGCGGTAGATGACGGCGTCCTTGTTCTGCAGGGCGGCGGTGGTCACCTCCACGGGCTGGCCGTCGGCGCGGAAGCTGCTCTCAATCTTGCCGTCGTAGAGCTGCAGCTCCTGGCGGATGTCGGTGAGGTCGCTCAGGGGGATGAGGTTATGGGGCTGCTGGGGCGACTGGGGCTTCTGGGGCTTCTGGGGCGACTGGGCCCCATTAGCCTCAGAAGCCCCATTAGCCCCATTAGCCCCATCACGATAAAGCTCTAAGCCGATGATGCCGAGGTTCAGGCGGTGGGGGTTCACGCGGAAATATTCCGTGGCAGCCACGCGGCGGGCGTCGTCGCCCTTCGAGGCTTTATACTCTACGGCGTAAGCCTCAGGGTGGCCGTGGCCCAGGTCGAACGACTTCTCGCTGTCCTGCGGTTGGAGGCCGGCGGTGTTTTCGAACTTATGCCATCCCCAGTCGGACATAGCTGTCAGAGGCACACCTGCCTCATAGTCAAAATGGTACGACTGCATGCCGGTGACGTCGACCGTCGTGGCGAAGTGGCCGTTGCCCACGGTGAGCGAGGCCAGCGGGTCGGCCTCGGTGATGACGGGATTGTTGCGGCCCACCACGGCCGGACGGTTAATCTCGGCCAGGGTGTTGGCGGTGTCGTAGCCCAGCATCTCCATCTCCAGCGATGCCCAGATGAAGGGTCCGAGGCCCTTGGCGTCGTTGTCGCGGACTTTCTCTGAGAGGTAGTAGCTGTAGCTGCCGTCGCGGCGGCGGTTCTCCTTGACCGTGCCCTTGGGGTTGATCTTCTTCAGCGCGGCCTCCACCTCGGGGGTGGCGGCGGGGCCGAGACCGGCCACCGAGCAGCCGCTGGTCAGCGAGATGGTCTTATCCTCGTTGACGCGGATGAAGTTGTTGATGATGCCGCGATAGGCGCGGATGCCCGCATCGCGGTATTTGGCGCCGACGTAGCCCTTGCGGTAAGCCTTCAGCAGGGCGTAGGTGAACATGGCCGAGCAGGTAGATTCTAAGTAATTTCCCTCGCGGCCGGGGCTGTCCATCACCTGATACCACGTGCCGCTCTGCTTGTCCTGCCACTTCAGAATGGCGTCGAAGTCTTTCTTCAGCAGGTCGATGACCTCGTCGCGGCGGCTATAGCTCTCGGGCAGGGCGTCGAGCACCTCGATCAGAGCCATCGTGTACCAGCCCTGGGCACGGCCCCAGCAGTGCTGCGACAGACCCGTCTCGGGGTCGGCCCAGAAAGCCTTGCGCGTCTCGTCGTAGGCGTGGCGGTTGAGGCCCGTCTTCGGGTCGAGGGTGCGCTCGTAGGTTACCTTCAGCTGGTTGACGGCGTCGTCGTAGATGGCGAGGGTTTGGGGGGATAGGGGATTTTGGGGCTGCTGGGGCTTCTGGGGCTTCTGGGGCTTCTGGGAATTTTGGGGCTTCTGGGATTTTTGGGATTTTTGGGGATTATTGGTGATGGGGGCCGTCAGGCAACGGTAGGGCAGACCCATGAAGATGCCGTCGAGCCACACCTGATAGGCGTAGATGGCCTTGTGCCAGTAGACCTTGTCGGCCACGGTGCGCGGCTGGTTCTGCAGCTGCTTCATCATGGTCTGCATGGCCAGCAGGTTCTTCTTCTCGGGCCACTGCTGATACATGCGGGTGACGAAGTGGCCGGTACGGATGTTGTCGAGGTTGTAGTCGAGGATGTTGTAGCCGCGGATGTCGCCCTTCTCGTTGATCATCGTGTCGGTGTACTCCTGACAGTACTTGCGAATCTCGTCGCCGCCGTAGCGCAGGTAGGTGTCGAGCATGCCCTCAAGCTCGATGCCCATGACGTAGCTCCACTTGGGGCGGGTAGAGAAGTCGAGCATATACGACTTCGGCGTGCGCTTCATCTCCGAGTAGGTCATCCACTCGGAGTAGTGCTTATAGGGCATCTCCGTGAGACAGAGCGAACCGTTGCAGAAGTAATTGTCGTAGTGGATGTTACGCGTCTGTCCGGTAATCTTGTTGCCCTGGGCCACGCCGTTGAAGCGGCAGTTCTTCACCATCACGTCGTAGACATTGCAGACGGTGTCGAGGCCGATGATCAGGGCGCCATACTTAGACTTCTCGCTGGTGACATTCTCCATATAGACCTTGCGCACCGTGGGGTTGAAGCCTCGGCAGCAAATCTCGTTGTGCTCGTAGTCGAGGTTGATCTTCAGCACGGCCTCCTTGCACTGGCCCACCTTGATGTCCTTCATGTTGATGTTCTCGATGATGCCGCCGCGACACGAGTTGGTTTTGATACGCAGCACGCGCTCCAGACTGGGCGAGTCCATCACGCAGTCGTGGGCAAACACATTCTGGCAGCCGCCGCTGATTTCGGAGCCCACGACCACGCCGCCGTGGCCGTTTTTCATCTCGCAGCCTCGGATGATGATGTTCTTCGACGGCATGTTGCGCTCGCGGCCGTCGCGGTTGCGGCCGCTCTTGATGGCTATGCAGTCGTCGCCGGTGTTGAAGAAGCAGTCTTCTATCAGCACGCGGTCGCAGCACTCAGGGTCGCAGCCGTCGCCGTTGGGGCCGTCGTTGATCATCTTTACACGCCTGACGGTGATGTCGGTGGAGTGCAGGGGGTGGATTACCCAGAAGGGCGAGCGCAGCAGCGTGACATCCTCCAAGAGTATGCGCTCACACTTGTTGAAGCTCACCAGCTGGGGGCGCAGGCCGTCCTTGGGGCCGAAGACGCGCTCCGGCGAGCGCTGTCCCTGCTCGTTGTACATAGGTATGCCGTCTTCGCCGTTCTTCAGCAGGCGTGGACGGGCCTCTATCTTCTGGGCTATCATGCCCTCGCGCCATCCAAACTTGGCGGCACCGCACCACGGCCACCAGGTCTCCTTGCTGCCGCCGCCGTCGATGGTGCCGCGACCGGTGACGGCAATGTCGGTCTGCTTGAAGGCATAGATGCAGGGCGAGAGGTTGAAGCACTCAAGGCCCTCCCACGACGTCTCGACGATGGGGTAGAGTTCGGGCTCGAAGGCAAACAGCAGGGTGGCGCCCTCCTCCACGAAGAGGTTGACGTGGCTCTTCAGCGTGATGGCACCCGTGAGGAACGGCTCGCCGGCGGGCACGACAACGCGGCCGCCGCCTTTCTTCGAGCATTTATCAATGGCTTTCTGGATAGCTTTCTGGTTCTGGGCAGCCGTGTTGGTAGTCTTGGCGCCAAACTTGGTAATGAGGTAGTCCTCGCCGTCAATCTGCGGCTGCTGGATACTTTGCTCTATCTGCCGATAGAGAGCGTCGTCCCACGCTTGGGCGTGGCTCAACAGTGGAAGCAGCAGGCAGAGCAGCGTCAGGTGTAGTAACTTTTTCATGTCGTGATAGATTTAGTTCGTAGTTTCGTGCAAAGATACGTAAAAAGCACGAGACTACGAACTAATTAAGGTTTTTTATGACGTAATCGTTTTAGTGGTAACTCAGTCATGCTGACCTTCGATAAAGGAAAAAGGACACATGATGAGTGGTAACTTTAGTGGGCCAGGGCGTCGAAGAGTCGGTCCAGTGCCTGGTCGGCGTTGCCGCCGGCCTCGTCGAGCAGGGTGACGAACTTCGAACCGATGATGGCGCCGGCGGCATTGTCCTGGGCAGCCTTCAGCGTCTGGGCGTTGCTGATGCCGAAGCCAATCATGCGGGGGTTGCGCAGCTGCATCTGGTCGATACGGCGGAAATACTCCTGCTTCTGCTCGTCGAAGCTCTGCTGCGCGCCGGTGATGGCGGCCGACGACACCATATAGATAAAGCCGTCGGTATGCTGGTCGATGAAGCGGATACGCTCGTCAGAGGTCTCCGGCGTGATGAGCATGATGACGCGCAGGTCGTAGCGGTCGGCGGCGGGCTTGACGGTCGACAGATAGTCGTCGAAGGGCAGGTCGGGGATGATCATGCCGCTGACGCCCGCGTCGGCAGCAGCCTGGCAGAAGCGGTCGATGCCGTAGTGCAGGATGGGGTTGAGGTAACCCATGAGGATGAGGGGAATCTGTACGTCGTCCTTGATGGCTTTCAGCTGCTCAAAAAGCAGCTGCACACTCATGCCGTTCTTTAGGGCGCGGGTGGCTGCCGTCTGGATGACGGGGCCGTCGGCCAGTGGGTCGCTGAAGGGTATGCCCACTTCGATGAAGTCGATGCCACGGCGCTGCATGGTTTTTATCACGTCGCCGGTGCCGTCGAGGGTAGGACAGCCGGCGCAAAAGTAGAGGCTCAAAAGCTTCTTGTCGCCACGGGTGGCGAATATTTGGTTGATTTTGTTCATGGGTGTTGGGTGTTGGGTGATGGGTGATGGGTGATGGGTGTTGGGTGATGGGTGATGGATGTTAGTTCTGTAGCTCGGTGAGGAAGTGCTTGAGGGCGTCAATGTCTTTGAGGCCGGGGGCGGTCTCGAAGCGTGAGTTCAGGTCGATGCCGATGCACTTGTCGGCGGGGAAACCGCCGACCGCATTAGCGGATGAGGCGAACAGTGAACGCAGGCGCGGCGCGTCGTCGGGGCCGATGCCGCCGCTGAGCAGGAAGGGCTTCTCGCCGTCGTAGGCCGCGAGGACGCTCCAGTCGAACTGCTGGCCACTGCCGCCGACGGTCTGGCATTTCGTGTCGAACAGGAAGTAGTCTACACAGTCGTCATACTGCTTGTAGAGGGCAATGTCGTCGGCACTGCTGACGCTGATGGCCTTGATGAACTTGATGCCGGGGCGGATGGCGCCGAGATGGATGGTGGGCGCACCATCGGCCATCGCTGCCGGGGCGCTGTCGCCCATGGCGGCGGGGTCGAGTGTGCGCCGCAGGTTGCGGATGAGCGTCGGCGTCTCGTGGCCGTGCAGCTGGATGAGGTCCAGTTGGAAGTTCACCACGCGCGTGATGATGTTCTGAGCCATCTCGTCGACAAACACACCCACTCTGAGCGGGGCGCCATGTGCGGCTTGAGGTAACTCACTCCCCCTCCCCTCGGAGGGGGCAGGGGGGAGGTCTCCCTCGGAGGGGGCAGGGGGGAGGTTCCCCCTGTCAGGAATAATCCCCGCATGGGTGGGAATCATCGTCACATTACGCGGCGAGCGGTCCCAGAAGATCATGCCTATCCAATCTACGCCTAAGGCGGCTATCTGGCGGATGTTCTCGCCGTCGCGCAGGCCACAAACCTTGATTAATTTACGATTTACCAATTTACTGTTTACAAATTTACGATTTACTATTTAGGTTATACAAGATTTTATGTGGGTCGAACCTTTGTTTTTGGAAAACAGGGAAAAACAAGAAAAACAGGGAAAAACAATGTTAGCCAACAGTATAAGGTTTTTATCGGTTTTTGGGGTTTTTATCTGTCTTTCAAAAACAATTATTCATCCACACTAAATCTTGCGGAACTACTATTTACTTATATTTACTTTCTGTTACTCGCCGTTGACCTTGAGGATAAACTCGCGGAGGGTGGCGCCGGGGTCGGGAGTCTTCATGAATGTCTCGCCGATGAGGAAGCCTCGGAAGCCCGCCTGCCGCAGCTGACGGATGGTCTCTGGGCTGCTGATGCCGCTCTCGCTGACGAGGGCCGTCTGCTTGGCGGCGATGGCATCGCCACACAATGAAAGAAGACGGTCGGCCAGGCGGAAGCTGTTCTCCACGTCGGTATGGAACGAGCCGAGGTTGCGGTTGTTGATGCCGCAGAGGTCGGGGCCGAGGGTGGCATATTCCAGTTCCTCTTCGCTGTGCATTTCAAGCAGTACCTCCAGCCCCAGCTCATGAGCAGAACTCATGAGCGCACGGCACTCCTGTTTCGTCAGACAGGCGGCGATGAGCAGCACCGCCGAGGCGCCGCAGAGCAGAGCCTCGTAGAGCTGCAGCTCGGAGACGACGAAGTTCTTGTAGAGCACGGGGATAGTGACGCCGCTGCGCCGCGCCTCGGTAATAAAACGGTCGTGGCCGCCGAAATATTGTTTGTCGGTGAGAATACTAAGCGCTGCGGCGCCGTTCTGCTGGTAGCTCAGGGGAATCTCGTCGGCACGCCCCTCTTCCTTGATCCACCCCTTCGACGGCGAGCGCCGCTTGAACTCGGCAATGATGCCCGTGGTGGAGGCCAGCAGCGCCTCTCTGAGCGATGGCTTCGGGGCGGTCATCAGTGCTAGCTCCTGCCGCTTGGTGGCGATAATTTCTTGCAGGATGTCAGTCATGAGTTCAGCTCTACAAATTTCTTAAACGTGCGTAGGGCGGCACCGCTGTCGATGCTCTCGCGGGCGATGGCTATGCACTCTTCAATATCCTTCTCGCCACGCTCCAGCACCTGGATGCCGAAGGCGGCGTTGGCCAGCACGATGTTCTTCTGGGCGGGCAGGGCGCGGTTTTCGAGCACGGCGTCGAAAATCTCCTTCGCCTCCTCCTCGGTGGCGCCGCCGCGCAGCTCTTCGGGTTTGGCAACCTGGAAGCCGAGGTCGGCGGGCTGGAAGATGCGCTCATACTGGTTGGTGGTCACCTTGAACGGGCCGGTGAGCGAAATCTCGTCGTAGCCGTCGATGCTGTTGACGATGCCGTAGTCGATGCCAATCTTCTGGTACACCTGCGTGTAGAGCCGCATCTGGTCGAGGTTGGCCACGCCCAGCAGCTGACATGGTGGCTGCGAGGGGTTCACCAGCGGACCTAAGAGGTTGAAAATGGTGGGGAATTGCAGCGCCTTGCGGATAGGCCCCACAAACTTCATGGCGCGGGCGAAGAGCTGGGCGTGCAGGTAGACAATGCCCGCCTCGTCCAGGCAGCGGTTCAGGCGGTCGATGTCGTCGGTGAAGTGTACGCCGTGGTTGGCGATGACGTTGGAGGCGCCGCTGACGCTGGTGGCGGCATAGTTGCCGTGCTTGGCCACCTTGTAGCCGGCGCCGGCGATGACGAAGCAGCTCGTGGTAGAGATGTTGAAGGTGTTCTTGCGGTCGCCGCCGGTGCCTACCACGTCGATGTAGCGGTCGGCGCTGAGCAGGGCTGGCACGCCGGTCTCCAGAATGCCGTCGCGGAAACCTAACAGCTCGTCGACGGTGACACCGCGCATCTGTAGCGCCGTGAGCAGGGCGGTGATCTGCTCCGTGGGGTACTCGCTCTCGGTGATGCCGACGAGTATCTGTTTCATCTCTTCCCTGGTCAGGGTTTCGTGGTTGAGCATCCTGTTCAGGATGTCTTTCATTGTCTGTGCCATAGTTTTATGATTTGTGTTTTTTTGTCGTCATATCGTTATTCCGTTATTCCGAATTTGGTTCTATGAGATTTTGTATGGATCTACATTCGTTTTTAGAAAACAGGAAAAAAACAAGTAAAACAGGAAAAAACAATGTAGACTGGCAGTGTAAGTTTTTTTGTCTGTTTTTCCGGTTTTTATCTGTTTTACAAAAAACTATCCATCCACACGAAATCTTGCAGAACCCTGAATTTATAGAAACATCCAGTTCTGCAGCATCTTCTTGCCGTCGGGCGTGAGCACGCTCTCGGGGTGGAACTGTATGCCGCGGACGTTCAGCTCGCGGTGACGCAGAGCCATGATCTGGCCCTCGTCAGAGACGGCCGTCACCTCAAGACAGGCTGGCAGCCCCTCGCGGCTGACCACCCATGAGTGGTATCGCCCGATGGTGATGTCGCGGTCGAGGCCTGAGAACAGCGGGTCGTCGGCCACGATGTGGCAGGGGGTGGCCACACCGTGGAACACGTCGCTGAGGTTCTCTAACTTGGCGCCGAAGGCCTCGCCGATGGCCTGATGGCCCAGGCAGACGCCGAGGATAGGCTTGCGGCCGGCATAGTGGCGGATGACGTCGAGCAGCAGGCCCGCCTCCGAGGGTATGCCCGGACCGGGGGAGAGGATAATCTTGCTAAACTGCTGCAGCTGTTCAAGCTCGAACTGGTCGTTGCGCAGAACGGTGACTTCTGCTCCTAACTCCTTGACCAGATGACTCAGGTTGTAAGTAAACGAGTCGTAGTTGTCGATGATTACTATCTTCATAATTCGAGTGTTGTTCGTGTTAGTCGTGGTCTACATCTTTTCTGCCATGAGTATGGCGCGGCGCAGCGCACCGAGCTTGTTGTTCACCTCCTGCAGCTCGTATTCCTCGTTGCTCTTCGCCACGATGCCGCCGCCTGCCTGGAACCACAGCTCGCCGTTACGCGAGACGAAGGTGCGGATGGTGATGGCCTGGTTCAGCGAGCCGTCGAGGCCGATGATGCCGATGCAGCCGCCGTAGGCGCCGCGGTTGTGGGGCTCGTATTCAGAGATAAGCTGCATGGCGCGCACCTTCGGCGCACCGCTGAGCGTGCCGGCGGGGAAGGTGTCGATAAAGGCCTTGATGGGGTCTTTGTCGGCGTCGAGCTCACCACTGACACGCGAGACGAGGTGGATGACATGGGAGTAATACTGTATGTCTTTGTAATAGTCTACATGTACGCCGTGGCAGTTGCGGCTCAGGTCGTTGCGCGCCAGGTCGACGAGCATCACGTGCTCGGCATTCTCCTTAGGGTCGTTGCGCAGAAACTCGGCGCCCTGGCGGTCGGCCTCGGCATCGCCCGTGCGCTTCGTTGTGCCGGCGATGGGGTCGATGTAAGCTGTGTATGACCTCTCCCCTCTGGCAATGCGGCAATGCGTCTCGGGTGAGGAGCCAAAGATGCGGAAGCCGCCGAAGTCGAAGTAGAACAGGTAGGGCGAAGGGTTGATGCTGCGCAGGGCGCGGTAGAGCTTGAAGTCGTCGCCCTCGTAGCGCTGTATGAAGCGGCGCGAGAGCACAATCTGGAACACGTCGCCGCGCAGGCAGTGCTGGATGCCGCGACGGATGTTGGCCTTGTGCTCGTCGTCGGTGAGAGTTGACCGCACGTCGCCCACGGGGTGGAAGTCGTAGGCCTTGACGTTGGCGCGGTTCATGGCCTGTAAGATGGCAGAGAGGGCTTCTGGGGATTCTGGGGCTAATGGGGCTTCTGGGGCATCTGGGGATTCTGGGGCTTCTGGGAATTTGGGGAATTTTGGGGCTTCTGTGAGGCTTACGACGGTGAGCTGGTTGTTGTGGTGGTCGAACACAATTACCACCTTATATAATATATATAGCATGTCGGGCGCATCGTTCTTGCTTTGCGTCTCGTCTTTCACGGCAATGTCCTCGAAGTAGCGCACGGCGTTGAACGAGGTGTAGCCGAAGAGTCCGCACACCGAGGCGTCGTCGCCGATGACGTGGATACGGTCGATGAGCGCGTGGATGGCGTCGGCCGTGGTATATGCCTTGGTTATCTCGTGCCGCTCGGTGGTGCCGTCGGGTAGGCTGATGGTGGCTGTGCCGTGGCCGATGGCCACGCTGGCGATGGGGTTGACACCGATAAACGACCGCGAGTTGCTCTGGTCGTGATAGTCGGAACTCTCCATCAGTGCACTCTGCGGATAAAGGTCGCGCAGCCGCATGTAGACGCCTACGGGGGTGTAGAGGTCGGCCAGAATGGTCTTAGAGGAGGTTGTGAAGTTAAAGGCCTCCCCAAGCCCCTCCGCAGGAGGGGATGTTTGGTTACTTTTGCTATTGTTTGTTTCCATGTTGATACTATTATTGATGTTGTTAATGCTGGTAATATAAATGTAATATCGATGCGTGCTTTACTCTTTATGGCTATTAAACACCCCCTCCTTTGGAGGGGCTTGGGGAGGCCTTGCCCTCTTTTATGGCTTGTTGTTGAGGTACGTTTCGATGTCCTTGTCGCCGCGGCCGCTGACGGTGAGCACCACCACGTCGTCGGGCTTGAACGTCAGCTTCCTGAGGGCGGCTATGGCGTGGGCACTCTCTATGGCGGGTATGATGCCCTCCATGCGTGTCAGCTCGTAGCCGCCGCTGATGGCCTCGTCGTCGTTGATGCTCAGCACCTGCGTGCGTCCCTGGCGCGCCATGTTGCAGTGCATGGGGCCTACGCCGGGGTAGTCCAGACCGGCACTGATGGTGAAGGCTTCCTGTATCTGGCCGTCATCGTCCTGCATCACCAGCATCTTCGCGCCGTGCAGGATGCCCACCGTGCCACGGTGGATGGTGGCCGCCGTGTGGTCGGTGTCCCAGCCGTGGCCGCCGGCCTCGGCCAGCACTATCTTTACGCGCTCGTCGTCCATATAGTGGTAGATGGTGCCGGCGGCGTTGCTGCCACCGCCGATGCAGGCCACGAGGTAGTCGGGGTAGTCGCGGCCCACTTTCTCCTGCAGCTGCCACTTAATCTCCTCAGAGATGACGCTCTGCATCCTGGCCACCAGGTCGGGGTAGGGGTGGGGCCCCATCGTGGAGCCTACGATGTAAAAGGTGTCCGACGGGTGGCAGCACCAGTCGCGGATAGCCTCCGAACAGGCGTCAGAGAGCGTCATGTTGCCCGTGCGCACGGGGTGCACCTCGGCGCCCAGCATCTTCATGCGCTCCACGTTGGTATGCTGGCGCTCCACGTCGGTGGCGCCCATGAACACCTCGCACTGCATGCCCATCAGGGCGCACACTGTAGCCGTGGCCACGCCGTGCTGACCGGCACCCGTCTCGGCAATGATGCGCGTCTTGCCCATCTTCTTGGCCAGCAGTATCTGGCCGATGGTGTTGTTAATCTTGTGCGCTCCCGTGTGGTTCAGGTCCTCGCGCTTCAGGTACAGCTGGCAGCCATACAGCTCGCTCATGCGGCGGGCATAGTAAAGCGGCGACGGACGGCCAACGTAGTCCTTGAGCAATGCGTGGTACTCGGCCTTAAACTCCGGGCTCTCCACGATGCCTAAGTATTGCTCCTGCAGGTTCTTCACCGTGGCATAGAGAATCTCGGGCACGTAGGCACCGCCAAACTCTCCGTAAAATCCTTTCTCGTCAACTTGATAGTTCATATATTTTTTCGTTTTTGTGGTTGTCAATCTCCAATCTCCAATCTTCAATGTTCAATCTTCAATCTTCAATGTTCAATCTTCAATGTTCAATCTTCAATGTTCAATCTTCAATGTTCAATCTTAACTAAAAAAGCCCGTCGCAAGAACGACAGGCCTTTCATATCTTTTGCTCCCTTCCGATGGGTACGCGGCTATCTTCTCACGATTGACTGAATCTTGAGTTGCGCCACCACCAAAAGTTTGCTGTTTGTTTCATCTTTTGTCTCGTTTGGTTTGAATTCGGCTGCAAAGTTAATCATTTTATTTTAATCTGCAAACTTTTTGCCGCTTTTTTCTGCTTTTTGTTGAAAATGTGGTACTAATTATTTGTTTTCCTAAGTTTGTGTGAATATTTGAGAGTGGAATTCTAAAAGTTCAATGTCAGTTTACTCATCGGCCAGGATTTTTTTGATTTCCTCGTCGGTCTTGGTGAGCTTGTCGCGGCAGAGTTTGATGAGCTGCTGTGCACGCTTGAGCTGGGTGGTCATCTGGTCGATGTCGAGTTCGTCGTTCTCCATACGGCGGACGATGGTTTGCAGCTCCTGGAAGGCCTGCTCGTAGGTGATGGGCGATGGGGTGGTGGGTTGTTTCATATCACGGTTGACTTGATGGTTCCTTTTTCTAATCGTGTCTGTATCAGGTCGCCGGGCCGCAGTAGCTTTGGGTCGTGCACGGCGTGGCCGTCCTTGATGGTGATGCTGTAGCCGCGGCGCAGCAGCAGCTGGGGGTCGAGCATCTTCAGTTTTTCAGCGGTCAGTTCTAAGCGGTGGCGCTCGGCGGTGAGTCGGCGCTCCAGAATTAGGGGCAGTCGCTGTAGATAGGTGTCAAGGCGCCCGCGCTGGGAGGTGATGCTGCATGGCGGCGGCCATGCGGCTGTAGAGCTGGCTGAGGCGTGCCTCCTGGCGCGTCTTGACCACCGAGAACAGCCGGGGGATGACGCTCTGGAGCGTTGCAAGCCGGGCGTTGAGTGTTGAGAGTTTCTGCTGTGCCATGCGGGCGATGTCGGCCTGTGCGTCGTCAAGGGCGTTGAGCACCGCCTGGGCGTGGTCAATGAGGAAGGCCGCCGCCGCCGTGGGCGTCTTCACCCGCTGATGGCTCACCATGTCGAGGATGCACTCGTCGCGGTCGTGGCCTATGCCGGTAATGATAGGTATGGGGAAATTGGCCACGTTCTCGGCCAGCGCCAGGGTGTCGAAGCCCGACATGTCGCTGGTGGCGCCGCCGCCGCGAATGATGACCACGCAGTCGAAGGTGGAGGGTGATGGCTGTTGGGTGGTGTCATAGATGCGGTTAAGGGCGTCGATGACGCTCTGCTCCACGCCCTCGCCCTGCATGGTGGCGGGGAAGAGCTGCGTGCGGAAGGCGAAGGGCGAGTCGGCCAGCTGTGCGGCGAAATCGCCGTAGCCGGCTGCCGTCTGCGAGCTGATGACGGCAATGTTGAGGCAGAACAGCGGCAGCGACAGCTCCCGCTGCAGGTCGAAGACACCCTCAGCCTTCAGCTGGCTGATGATTTCCTGGCGGCGGTGCGCCTGGTCGCCGAGGGTGAAGGTGGGGTCGATGTCGGTGACTATCCACGAGAAGCCGTAAGCCTCGTGAAACTGCGGATAGACCTTGAGCAGCACCTTCATGCCCGCCTGCAAGCGCTGGCCGGTGGTGCGCTCGAAGTAGGGGCGGACAATCATCCATTTCGACGCCCAGCACTTTGCCGAGGCGCGGGCCACGGGAGTTCTGTTGAGGGTTGAGGGTTGAAATTTGAGATTTGAGGGTTGAGGGTATTGCACGAGCTCCATGTAGCAGTGGCCGCGGCTCTCGCGACACTCCGACAGCTCGGCCTCTACCCAGTATTCTCGGGGTAGGGCGGTCTCTATCACCTGGCGCACCAGACCGTTGAGCTCAAGTAGGGTTAAGTGCTCATTCTTCATTTCCCAATCTTCAATCCTCAATTCTCAATTCTCAATTCTCAATTCTCAATCCTCAATTCTCAATTCTCAATCTCCAATCTTCGCCCGTAGCGCCCCTACCATGTAGGCTTTCCAGAAGTTAGGCTTGCCGTAGCCGTAGACATTGTTAGGCGTCTGGCTGTTGTTGGCTGTCAGGCGTATGAGTTTGATAATGTCGGCTGCCCGCAGCGAGGGCATGGCCTGCCACAGACAGGCCACGAGTCCCGTGACGATGGGCGTGGCGAACGACGTGCCCATATCGCGTACCACCGACCCTCGGCCGTTGATGAGGATAGCCGGCGAGCCGATGGCCATGACGTCGGGCTTCACGCGACCGTCCTGCGAGGGGCCTACGGCCGAGAAGGGGGCGTTGCCGCCCTGCGGATTGATGGCTCCCACGGTAATAATGTCGTCGGCGTCGGCAGGCACGCAAATCTTCTTCCATGGTCCCATGCCGGTGTTGCCGGCGCTGTTGACCAGTATCATGCCCTTGGCGGCGAGCATCGAGGCCGTGCGCGAGATCAGCGTGGAGTGGCCGTCGAGCTGGCTGAGGGTGATGCTGGCGTGAGGGGCGTCGTAGTCGTTGTAGCCTAGGCTGCTGTTGATGACGTCGCAGCCCGCAGAGTCGGCCAGTTCGGCGGCCATGGCCCAGTAGTCTTCTTCTATGGGCTGTTCCGACTGCTGGTCTTCACAGCGTATGAGCCAGTAGCGGGCCTCGGGGGCTGTACCCACCAGCACCTCGGGCACGTTGGTGGCCATGGCCGAGAGCACGCGCGTGCCGTGGTCGGTCTCAAAATATATCTGCTCGTCGCCGTTCTCGGGGTGGGGTGTCAGGGGGTTGTGCCACACGCAGTCGCGGATGCCGGCAATATCGAGAAAGCTGAAGGCCGGCAGGCGGTTGACATTCTGGAATCCGCCGTCGAGCACGGCGATGGTCATGCCCTTGCCGCGCAGGCCGATACTGTGCAGACGCTGGCCTCTAAGGTCTTCTATCTGCTCCTTGCCGCCGCCGTAGCGCTCCTGCTTGACAGAGTCCCAGGGGTTGAAGTACTCATGGTAGTTGCCGCGCACGAGCTTGCGGTCGGTAGAGTCGGGCGACACCCACACCAGCTCGGCCTTCATCACAAAAGGCAGGGCGGCGAGGGGGCTGAGGGTGGCAGTGTCGGCGGTATGTACGACGACGGTGTTGTTCCACCGGCTGGTGCCCACGATGTCGACGCCCGGCTGCTGGCGAATGGTTTTCAGATAGCGTGGCGACACGGGCAGGTCGGTGCTGTCGAGGGCGAGCCCTTGGCGCTGGCGGCGCTCCACGCTCTTGGCCGAGAGCCACCGCGTAGGGTGGGCCAGCTGGTAGGGCGAGAAAGCCTTGTCGCGCAGCGTCAGCCGGTACATATATTGTCGGCCGCCAGGATATTTCATCTTGGTGGCGGCATGGCCTATAGTCAAGGGCAGAAGGGTTAGTAGAGTAAAGATGAACCTAATCACGGCTGCAAAGGTAATAATAAGCGGGCGAAAAACCAAAATATTTACCGAAATTTGGCTATTTATAAAAAATAATGTATCTTTGCACTTCAATATGGACAATAAGCAAGCAACCCTGGAGCTGGGCACGAAGCCCGTAGGCCGTCTGCTGTGGCAATACGCCCTGCCGGCAATGGTGGCCATGACGGCGTCGAGCCTCTACAATATCATCGACCGCGCCTTTATTGGCCAGGTGGTGGGCGCCAACGCCATTGCCGGCCTGGGCATCACCTTCCCGCTGATGAACCTCAGTGCGGCCTTCGGTGCCGCCGTGGGCGTGGGAGCCTCGACGTGCATCAGCGTGAAGCTGGGGCAGAAAGACTACAAGACGGCGGAACACCTGCTGGGCAACACCGTGACGCTGAACCTGATTATCGGCGTCCTGTTCATGGTGGTGTGTCTGGTGTTCCTCGACCCCATCCTCAGGTTCTTCGGCGCCTCAGACGCCACGCTGCCCTACGCCCGGCAGTTTATGGAGGTGATACTGGCGGGCAACGTCGTCACCCACATGTATTTTGGCATGAATGCCGTGCTGCGGGCGGCCGGCAAACCGCAACAGGCCATGTATTCAGTGCTCTTCACCGTGGGCATGAACATCCTGCTGATTCTGGCCTTCGTCTGGTGGCTGCGTATGGGCATCCGCGGGGCGGCACTGGCTACCGTCTGCTCGCAGTCGATGGCCTTGTGCTGGCAGATGTGGCTGTTTTCCGACAAGCGCGAACTGCTGCACCTGAAGCGCGGCATCTACCGGCTGAAAGCCAACCTCGTGCGTAATATCATGTCTATCGGCGTGTCGCCGTTCCTGATGCAGACGACGTCGTGTGTCATCGTCATCTTCATGAACAACCAGTTTGTGCGCTACGGCGGCGACATGGGCGTGGGAGCCTATTCGATAGCCAACTCCGTGGTGATGATGTTCTTCATGTTCGTCATGGGCGTCACCCAGGGTATGCAGCCTATCGTGGGCTACAACTACGGTGCCGAGAAATACGACCGCATGCTGCGCTGCCTGTGGATAGCTATCGCCGTGGCCACTGCCATCCTCATAGCAGGCTGGGTGCTGGCCATGCTCTTCCCTTACCAGATAGCACGCATATTCACCACCGACGCCACGCTTATAGAGATGTCGGCACGAGGCCTGCGATGGGACATGCTCGTGTTCTTCGTCGTGGGTTCGCAGGCCGTCACCACTAATTTCTTCCAGTGCATAGGCAAGGTGAAGATCAGCATCTTCCTGAGTCTCTCCCGCCAGCTCTTCCTGCTGCTGCCCATGGCCTATGCCTTCCCGCTGCTGTGGGGGCTCGACGGACTGTGGGCCTCGATGCCGGCCAGCGATTTCGGCTCGTGGGCCATGACCATACCCCTGTTGCTGTGGTATATGAAGAAGTTCAGAATGAAGAGCCAGGCCGTTAACCAATAAAACGTGAAACAATGAAAAAGATAGGCATATTGAGCGACACACATAGCTACTGGGACGAGAAATACCTGCATTATTTCGAGCCCTGCGACGAGATATGGCATGCCGGCGACATCGGCTCCGTAGAGGTGGCCGAGCGGCTGGCGGCGTTCCGGCCCCTGCGTGCCGTCTGTGGCAACTGCGACGGCGGCGACCTGCGGCTGATGTATCGGGAACTGAACCGCTTCAAGTGTGAGGACGTCGACGTGCTCATCAAGCATATCGGCGGCTATCCCGGCAACTACGACTACAGCGTGCGCTCCACGCTCTTTGCCAATCCGCCGCAACTCTTCATCGCGGGGCATAGTCATATCCTCAAGGTGAAATATGACAAAACGCTCAACCTCCTGCACATCAATCCCGGCGCTGCCGGCATACAGGGCTGGCACAAGGAGCGCACCCTCGTCCGCCTGACCATCGACGGCAGGGAGTTCAAGGATTGCGAGGTGATAACGTTAGGAGATAATAAAATATGATAATATGTTGAATAATAAAGTTTTATTCGAACTTATAGATTATTTTAGGAAGAAGAAAAAATAACATTTTAGATATATGAAACGAACAATTGTCATTACAGGCGGCGCAGGCTTTATCGGGAGCCACGTGGTGCGCCTTTTCGTGAACAAGTATCCCGACTACCACATCATCAACCTCGACAAACTCACCTATGCCGGCAATCTGGCTAACCTGAAGGACATCGAGCAGAAGCCCAACTACGAGTTTGTGAAGATGGACATCTGCGACTTCGACGCCTTCTACCGGCTGATGCAGGAAAAGAAGGTCGACGGCATCATCCACCTGGCCGCCGAGAGCCACGTAGACCGCAGCATCAAGGACCCCTTCACCTTTGCGCAGACCAACGTCATGGGCACCCTCTCGCTGCTGCAGGCCGCGAAGCTCTACTGGGAGAGCCTCCCCGAGAAGTACGAGGGCAAGCGCTTCTATCACATTTCCACCGACGAAGTGTATGGCGCCCTGGAGCTGACACACCCCGACGGCATCGAGCCACCCTTCACCACCACGGCATCGAGTGCCGAGCACCATCTGGCCTACGGCGACAAGTTCTTCTTAGAGACCACGAAATACCAGCCGCACTCGCCCTACTCGGCATCGAAGGCGTCGTCAGACCATTTCGTGCGTGCCTTCCACGATACCTACGGCATGCCAGTAGTGGTGACCAACTGCAGCAACAACTACGGTCCCTACCAGTTTCCAGAGAAACTCATACCGCTGTTTATCAACAATATCCGCCACCGCAAGCCGCTGCCCGTCTACGGCAAGGGCGAGAACGTGCGCGACTGGCTCTACGTTGAGGACCATGCACGTGCCATCGACCTCATCTTCCACAAAGGCAAGATTGCCGACACTTATAATATCGGTGGCTTCAACGAGTGGAAGAACATCGACATCATCCGCGTGCTGATCAATACCGTCGACCGTCTGCTGGGCCGAAAGGAGGGTGAGGATATGGACCTCATCACCTACGTCACCGACCGTGCCGGCCACGACCTGCGCTACGCCATCGACTCCAGCAAGCTGCAGCGCGAGCTCGGCTGGGAACCGTCGCTGCAGTTTGAGGAGGGCATAGAGAAAACCGTCCGCTGGTATCTCGACCATCAGGAGTGGCTTGACAACGTCACCAGCGGCGACTACCAGAAGTATTACGAAAAGATGTATCAAAACCGCTAACGTCAAGTAAACTGCGCTACTAGCGCAGTCCACCGCCCATGAAGAAAATATTGCTATTAGGCTCAGGAGAACTGGGCAAAGAGTTTGTCATCGCCGCCATGAGGGCTGGCCAGTATGTAATCGCTTGCGACCGCTACGACAACGCGCCGGCCATGCAGGTGGCCGACGAGCGGGAGGTGTTCTCCATGCTCGACGGCGACGCCCTGGAGGCTGTGGTCAATAAGCACAAGCCCGACATCATCGTGCCCGAGATTGAGGCCATCCGCACCGAGCGCCTCTTTAAGTTTGAAGAGCAGGGCATACAGGTGGTGCCGTCGGCGCGGGCCGTCAATTATACGATGAACCGCCGTGCCATACGCGACCTGGCTTCGCGCGAGTTAGGTCTGCGCACGGCCAAGTATTTCTATGCCAAGACCTTCGACGAGTTCAAGAAGGCTGCCGACGAGATTGGGTTCCCCTGCGTGGTGAAGCCCCTGATGTCGAGCAGCGGCCACGGACAGAGCTACGTGCATAACGACGGCGAGCTGGAGCAGGCGTTCCGCGAGGCCATGGAAGAGGGTAGGGGCGACGTCAAAGAGGTCATCATCGAGGAGTTCATCGACTTCGACTCGGAGTTCACCCTGCTCACCGTCACCCAGCAGCACGGCTGGCCTACGCTCTTCTGTCCGCCCATCGGCCATGTGCAGAAGGGTGGCGACTACCGCGAGTCGTGGCAGCCCTACAAAATCAGCGACGAGGCCCTGAAGCAGGCACAGACGATGGCCGACAAGGTGACGCGGGCGCTCACCGGCGCCGGCATCTGGGGTGTGGAGTTCTTCCTCACCAAGCAGGGCGAGGTCATTTTCTCGGAACTCTCGCCGCGCCCCCATGACACGGGTATGGTGACGCTGGGACACACCACCAATCTCTCAGAGTTCGAACTCCATTTCCGCGCTGTCATGGGCTTGCCCATTGCCGGCATACACTTAGAGCATGCCGGAGCTTCGGCAGTGATCCTCTCGCCAGTAGAGGCCAACACTCCCGTGGACCGCTCACTGTTGCCCTACAATTTTGTCGACGCCCTGAAGGAGGACCGCACGCGCATACGTATCTTTGGCAAACCCGAGGCTCATAAGGGGCGCCGCATGGGTGTGGTGCTCTGTTACGGCGATGTCGATGCCGATACCACCGCCCTGCGCGACAAGGCCAAGCGCCTGGCAAAGACTGTCCTCGGCACCGACCCTTACGCCGACCTGCGACACTAAATCGAAAATAAATCGTAAATAGTCAAATAGTAAATTAAATTAGGTTGTCAAATTGTAAATTAATTGAGCTACCCAAGATTGTCGACCCTCGCGGCAACCTTACCGTGGCCGAGCAGCTGAAGAACGTGCCCTTCGAGATAGCGCGCGTCTACTGGACTTACGATATTCCCGGCGGCGAGCGGCGCGGTGGCCATGCCCACCGCACGTGCCAGGAGGTGATCATTGCCGTCAGCGGGTCGTTCGACGTGGAGCTCTTCGATGGTCGTGAGCGGAAGACATTCCACCTGAACCACCCCTATCAGGGGCTTTACGTGGGCACCAACGTATGGCGCACGCTGGAGGATTTCTCCAGCGGCGCCGTTTGTCTGGTGCTGGCGTCAGAGCTGTTCTGCGAAGAGGAGTATATCTACGATTACGACGAATTCCTGACGATAGCTGCCCATGATTGACGTAGAGAGCTATAGTACTGACCGGCAGGCGCAGTGGAACGACTTTGTGGCGAAGGCCAAACAGGGAACATTCCTCTTTGACCGCCGCTACATGGACTACCACAGCGACCGCTTCAGCGACCACTCGCTGATGGTCAGCCGCAAGGGCAGGCTCGTGGCGCTGTTGCCGGCCAACGTCAGTGGCGATACGCTCTATACGCATCAGGGGCTGACCTATGGCGGACTGATTACCGACCGGCAGGCCACGGCGCAGACGGTGTGCGAAGTGCTGACGGCCGTGGACGAACGGCTGCGGGCTGAGGGGCTGCGGCGGGTGGTCTATAAGCCCGTACCGCATATCTATCATCTGCTTCCGGCTGAGGAGGATGTGTTTGCACTCGCCCTGCGCTGTCATGCCCGCCTCGTTGAGCGCGACGCCTCGGCGGTGATACCCCTTGACTGCCGGCTGCCCTTTACTGAGAGCCGACGCTCGGGGCTGCGCAAGGCGCTGGCGGCGGGCGTCACTATTGAGGCGTCGTCCGATGTTGATGCTTTTTGGGCTATACTTGCTGGTAACCTCGCCTCAAAGTATGGTGCCACGCCTGTGCACACGGCTCAGGAGATGACACTGCTGATGAGCAGGTTCCCGCAGCAGATAAAACTGTATATGGCCTACAGCGCTGACCGTGAACCACTGGGCGGAACGGTGGTCTACCTTACTCAACGCGTCGTGCACACGCAGTATATCTCCGCATCGCCGGAGGGCAAACGTTGCGGAGCTTTAGACTTGCTGTTTCACCGGCTCATCAACGAGACTACCTGGCAGCAGTCCTACTTCGATTTTGGCACATCAGCGCTTCCAGGTGGCAATGAGCTCAACGAGCAGCTAATTTTCCAGAAACAGGGATTCGGAGGGCGCACCGTCTGCTACGACTGGTACGAATACGAACTTTGAGATTTGAGGTTTGTGATTTGAGAGCAGATGATAGAATATTTACCTTTGAAACGCATCACGGCGCTCCATGCCGCCGAGATCCACGACGCCCTGAGCCGCGTGGCCGACTCCGGGTGGTATCTCCGCGGCGAGGCAACCGCCAGTTTTGAGCAACATTATGCCGACTATATCGGTACCCGCCATTGCATAGGCTGTGGCAACGGCCTTGATGCCCTCACGCTCATCTTCAGGGCTTACATTGAGATGGGCGTCATGCAGCCAGGCGACGAGGTCATCGTGCCAGCCAATACCTACATTGCATCCATCCTCGCCATTACCGAGAACCGCCTCGTGCCGGTCCTCGTAGAACCCGACATCAACACCCTGCAGATTGACGACACACGCATAGAGCAGGCCGTCACCGAGCGCACCAGTGCCATCCTCATCGTCCACCTTTACGGTCGCTGTGCCTATACGCCGCTTATTGCCGACATCTGCCGCCGCCACCGCCTCCTCCTCATAGAAGACAACGCCCAGGCTCACGGCTTACTGTGCGATGCGGTTTTGCCGCATCGAAAAACCGGCTCCCTGCGCGATGCGGTTTTGCCGCATCGAAAAACCGGCTCCCTCGGTCATGCCGCCGGCCACAGCTTCTATCCCACAAAGAACCTCGGCGCCCTCGGCGATGCCGGCGCCGTCACCACCGATGACGACGAACTGGCCGCCGTCGTCCGCTCCCTGGCCAACTATGGCTCTTCGCGTAAGTACGTCTTCGACTACCAAGGCCGCAACTCCCGCCTCGACGAGCTGCAGGCCGCCGTCCTCGACGCCAAGCTGCGCTATCTCGACGCCGACAACGCACGCCGCCGAGAGATTGCCGCTATATATATAAATAAGGTGAACAACCCCAATATCATCATCCCACGGCCTCGGGGCAACAGCGTGTGGCACGTCTTCCCTGTCCTCTGTGAACGCCGTGACGCTCTGCGCCAGTATCTGGCTGACAATGGTGTGATGACGGAGGTGCATTACCCGATTCCCCCTCACCGCCAGCGTTGCTATAGCCAGTGGGCTTCACTTTCGCTGCCCGTTACCGAGCATATCCATGCTCAGGAACTTAGTATCCCATGCCATCCGGCTATGACTGACGAAGAAATCAATTGCGTGGTTAGCCTGCTTAATGCCTATGGATAGCGATATAAGTGATTCAATTTTCTCAAGTTGAAGGAGTTAGAAGGAGTTGTAGGGAGTTAGAAGGAGTTAGAAG
>CAMHKU010000024.1 GCA_946185805.1 uncultured Prevotellaceae bacterium
GTTCTTGCACGTTCTTCAACGCTCGCTCTTGAGCATTTACTCAACCTTTATAACATTTCTCCAGCAAAACGGGATTTGTTTCTACGAGTTATTGAGTTATGAAGTTTTTGAGTTCTTGAGTCGTCTCTTCATGGAGCTTCTGGTTTTGAGTGCCGCTCTTCTCCGAGCCAACTCACAAACTCAAAAACTCACCAACTCACAGACTCGGCCTTACTTCTTGGCCTTGGGACGCTTGGCACCGTACTTAGAACGGCGCTGTGTGCGATTGGCTACGCCGGCGGTATCGAGCGTACCGCGGACGATGTGATAGCGCACACCGGGGAGATCCTTCACACGACCGCCGCGCACCAGCACGATGCTGTGCTCCTGCAGGTTGTGTCCCTCTCCGGGAATGTACGAGTTAACTTCCTTCTGATTTGTCAGACGAACACGGGCTACCTTACGCATAGCCGAATTAGGCTTCTTAGGTGTGGTTGTGTAGACACGCACGCAGACGCCACGACGCTGGGGACAATTGTCCAGCGCAGGCGACTTTGACTTGTCGACAATCACCCTTCTGCCTTTTCTTACCAATTGTGAAATTGTAGGCATAATACTTTTACTTTTTAATTTATATATATATTATTTTGTTTATATTCAGCTATTTACGCAATGCGCCCTACACAGAAAGCGCAATTCGGGCTGCAAAGGTACAACTATTTTCTGATATTACCTAATATAAAAACAAAAAATCCCGCCCAAGAGAGCAGAATTTAAATATAAATAACTTAATTAACGGTAATTAACCTTACGGACGTATATTTCTTTAACACGCTACAGAAAAAGGAGAGGCTCAAGCCTCTCCCTTTGTGGGTCCGAAAGGAGCTATTGTACGCGGCTCCTGGTTGGGGATCTTAATCTGTCCGAACTCCCGCTCGTAACGCATGATATTCTCCTGCAAAGCCCCAAGCAAGCGCTTGGCGTGTTCGGGCGCCAGAATGACACGACTCTTGACCTGAGCCTTGGGCACACCGGGGAGCACACGGGCAAAGTCGAGTACGAAGTCACTGGAGGAGTGGGTAATAATAGCGAAGTTAGCATACTCGCCCTGAGCAACATCAGGCGTCAGTTCAATTTGTAATCCTTGTTGTTGTTGTTCTTTTTCGTTCATAATAAAAAAAATTGTTTAAATGTTACTTATCTTTTTCTATATACACAAAGTTGGTACGACCGATAGAGAATTGCCGACCATGATAGAGCTCGCAAGTCTCGTCCTCCTTCATCAAGCGGTTGTCTACGAACACCTCACCCTCCAGGACGTGCAGCATGACGACGTCGCCATCAAGATAGATTTCAGCATGTTGGGGCGCTACGACACCTTCGGTATCCCACGACAGCTGCAGGGAGCAGTCAATAGAGCGTCCCAATGTGACACGCATATGAGGATCGGAGCGGAACCACTTGTAAAGGGCTATATCCATATCCTTGACAGCGCCGGAGACATGGAGGAAGTAGCGGTCGGATCGCGGGGCATCGTGGGCTATACATAGAGACAGGCCCACCGAGAAGAGGATAAAGCTGACAAGTATCAGCACGCGGAAATCGACCTGCGTGGCAGCAAACAGCGGTGGCCAGATATACATAGACAGGAAGCCGGTGATGACAGCCAGAAATACCAGCAGCTTACGCAGGCGAATACGCGTGCCAACGGTAGCAGAGAAGGCAATGATGTAAGCCATGATTGTCCAGGGCACCCAGTCGAACAACAGCGTATAGTCGGTAATACGAAGCAAGCCGGCCAGCAGTCTGGCAAAAAGGAACAGCAGGAAACAGGCTATCGAGGCCATCATTGAGCGCATCAGGATTTGCTGCACGCGATGCTTCAGCGAGCGATGCCGAATAGTGAGATAGGCAAACCCGCTGGTGAGGAAGAAACCGATAGTCAGGCCGAACGACGGCAGCAGATTGACAAAGACGTTATAATGGTCCAACACCTCGGCACCTTCAGCCGACGAGCCGTCAACACCATAGATAAACAATATCAGGATACGGAAGAAAACGCCGGAATAGCGATGGGCAAAGGTGATGAAGACTACCCAGGCGACAATGGCAGTGACGATAGCCACGAGTACCCACTTCATATAGAAGGAGGCATTGCGGGGGTCGTACAGCTGGTGATGGTTGTAGTAATGTGAGCCGTCCTTGCAACGGTCGCTATATTCGGGACAGTGGTAGTCGTTGTCGTCCCAGCAATTCTTATGCATGGTATGTTCACACTTCACCACCACCTGGTCGCCAGGCTGGAAATCGCCTTTGCATAGGTAGCATTTCTTGGCAACGGCATGGCCCCCCACACTCATATTGCCACCGGTGTAGGTAATCACATATTTCTTGAGGAACAGGCGATAACGGATATAGGGTATGACAAACTGGAACAGGAGCCAGACACCCAGCAAGATGATAAAGCCGAGAATGAGTCCCGCTGCCACGACATAGTAGATGGAGCGCCCGTTGACGATGATAGGATCGTAGATGCTGCCGAGCCTGAAGCTGGCTGGTACGCTGGCAATCAGGCTGTCGGTGTCGGCCTGCTTGATATTAAACGTCACGGTTGACAGACTACCGCGGTAAATTCTATAGTCTGGATTGGTCAGTATAAATTCATTGTCATCGGTCTTCATGCCAAGGCGGGCATACAAAATATCGCGGAGACTTATCCAGTGAAAGCCTTTGAGGCAGGTGCCGCGATTATAGCTGCAGAACACCTTCAACACATCATTGTCGATTTCGTTAGAATGCTTTTTAGAGTCGTTGACATCTACGAAATAAGCCACCAGACGCTTGTCGGCTGCTGAACGAGGAGCCATAAGCTGCTGCTGCAGCATATAGTGATCGGCATCCATCGGGATATTGTTGTCGGAGTAGACTTTCCCGTCGGACATCACCAGCAGCACGCAGTGCTTGTCGCCATACCAGTGAGGTTGATTGCTAGCTATCTCATTCTTTTTCTTCAGAATAGCGCGATAGAGCATTTTTGTCGGCGAAGGCTGCGACACGAAATAGTTGTCCATCACGTATTTGGAAGCCAGCAACGTCTCTGACACGGAATCGCCCCTAAGGAAAGCCACAAAGAGATTTTCGTGAGAGAAAGCCGTCAAAGCCTCACCTACATAACGACGCTCACGGTCGACGATATCCTGTGGCAAAGTAAGATCAACGAGTACCAGCATTTTTATGCCGGCACTATCAATGGCGTCAGCCCCAACATTACGGACTCTCTTCAGCGACGGCTGGCTGGCACGGTTCAGAGGTATGCCGTCGGCCGTTTCGTGAACGCTAATCTTTACCTGCGAGGAGTCGCCAAGAAAGTAAGGGCCAATGTCACGCAGTATTTTCGTCCTGACGCTGAACTCTTTGTACCCCGGCATGAATTCCACGCCCGTCACCTTCATAGGCTCTACCTGCTCCTCGTCATCTTCGCCAAAGAAGTCGTCAATATTGTCGGCCGAAGGAAACAGCTCGTCGCAGCCCGACAGCGCTACGCTAAACAACAAGAGCGCCAGGCCGAAGCATAAACTATAAAGGACAGAGGATAAAGGCTGGCGGCAGCCATTTGGCCGGATGTCTGCCGTATGTCTTCCCCTTTCTATGACGTGTAGCATATATTCCATACTCTCTAATATTTCGTTGACATTTATTCTATATTCCATTTCCTAAAGCGCAGCGCTATATCGTGGGATATTCAGTATTCATGCCGCTGTTCTTCAGCATATCGTTATACTGCTTCATCGACTTGCGCACCTTCTTGGCAGCTTGATACTTCTGCACCATCATATTGAAGAAGAGCAGCAACATTGCCACGGCGGCAAAACCTATGAGATAATCTTTCAGACGCACGAGCAGAGGCTTGTAAGCCAAGGCTTGTATCTTCTCCGAAACGGTCTTCAGCTCAATATAGTCGTCGTCGACAGCCGGCATACGCGGAGCGAGGGCCGGCACGAGGGCGACGGCGCCTTTCACCTTATCGTAACGGGCCTGCACATCGGCAAAGAGCAAGGCCTCGCGGGCCTGTAGCTTTGCCAGCAGGGGTGCCGATTTAGCCACGAGCGACAAGGGGAAAGCTTTTTTGTAAAGCTTCTTGTAAACAGTATCTTGGCAGGCGAGATATTGTTCGCCTTCGCTGAAGTCTCTCAGAGCCTGACACACCTGTTTACGCTTGTTAATAGAGTCGGCACAAGCCTGGCGCAGTTCGTCGAGACTTGCCATGACACTCATCAGCGTGTCGCTGGCAGCAATCTCATACTGCTGGGCTATCTGATAGGTGTCCCATCGCGTAAGTACCGACCGCAGCGATTGTTCTATACTTTGGATATGCTGCTCGTAAGAGTGGATGAGCTCAGGCGACACAGGCATGCGGGGGTCTACGTCTACCTGTACATTGGTAGCGTCGGTAATGCCCTGCAGCTCGGCAGCAAACTGGCTGAAGCGCAGCAGTATCTCTGACACCGCCACCACACTCTCTGCCGTCTCCTCAGTCGCAGGAGACGATGGCTGCTGAGCGACAGCCACTTTCCAGCTGCCGACGCTCAATATCATGATTACCAATGCTCTTACTATAGCGCTCATATCTCTGTATATTTTACTTCTTGCCTACGTCGCAGGTTGTGTTGAAGTATCGCTCGGCGGCACGGAACAGTGTCACGGCCTCACGCTGCTCGGGGGTGACGCCGCGGCTGTTACCCAGCATGCGCGATGTCTTGTTGATCATGTCCATACAACGCTTCACGATATCATGACGCTCGGCGGCATCATTGCTTACCATCCACCGCGACACCAGGTTATCTATCTGGCGGGCTTCCTCCAAAACTGTCTTCACTTCAAATTCCATCTCTGCCTGCCCCGCCCCATCGCGGAATAATGCCGGCTTAGACTCCTGCAGCATGCACTTGAGCCGCGCAATAGAGTCAACATAGAGATTATAGTCTTCACGAAACTGCTGGATATCAGGGCAGGGGGAGGTCTCACTGTTGTGCTCATACTGGCTCTGCAACAAGGCCTTCATATCAGTAAAGCCTTTCAGTGCCTCTTCTGTGGTTACGACACCACTGCCATAAGCCTTATGCAGCGACTTATACGCCTTTACGACAGCAGCGCGTGCCTTGCCTGCAGCACTGATTTCCTCGTCAAGGCCAAAGCACGGATTACGCTGCAGATGCACCTGATAAGTGGTATTAAGATCACGACGGAAAAACACGGAATAATTGTCTGGCTTGTTCAATCGCTTGCGGCCTTTCTTCTCCATCACCATGATATCGCGCAGGCTGACGGTGACAAAGTCGCGCTTGCCTACAATATCAAAGGTTTGCTCAATATAGTCGTTCACCATCTTATACTCCATGGGCGCGGGCTGCAGCCCATCGTACTCCACCCAGCGCTTGAACACATACTTGCGGCGCGGCTTGGGTACCTGACGCCGGAAACCCTTGGTAATTTTAAACTTCGCCCCCTTCTCGGCCTCAACCATATAGGGGAAGCGGTCTGGACGCAGACGGTGGCACCTGACAGCCATCTTGTAACGCGTATCTTCGCGGAACACAAAGAGGCTGCGATAGGAAATCAGGCTCACGGTGAGCTGATTCTGTCCCTCGTCGAACACAAACTTCACCATAAGATCCATATCACGGGAGTCGTCCATCAGAGCTATATGGTCGGTATAGGGCGCTCCCAGCGCTACAGCAATGCTCTTCACCGTCTGTGCAACGGGAAGCAACGTCTGAGCCATGCCCATCGTTGCCCAAAGGCAGCATGACAACAGCAACAGCAGCTTTTGTCGTATTATCATATCTATTTTCTTCATTTCCCACTTCTCAATCATCGTTTCTCGTGCCCCATTTATCACTTATCACTTCTCACTTTTCACTTCTCACTTATCATTTGATCAAAGAACACCCAGCCATTAGGTTCTCCCTGACGCACCACCCAATCGGCCACCTTCAGGTCTTCAGGAAATGGTGGTTGCCGCCGAGCGTGGTAAAGGTCGTAACGCAGATAGGATGCCACCCGGTCTATACCCCAGGCCAAACTGGTGTAGGTGTCGGCCATATTGATACACACACGCCCAGCCATATCGCCAAAATAGCGGATATTGGGGTGCCAGGGATGGGCAATAGGCTTTCCGTTTTCGTCGCTGGTGAGAAACCGTAGCGACGGTGCACCGTCTATGCACGGGTAATTAGGAGGCAGCTCGACCAGCATTCTGAAGCCGGTAGCAAACAGTGGCTCATTGTCTACCCCTACCACATTGAGGCGCTCCACATTGGTAACGCCGCAGATAGAGCGCAGATGATAGTCAACGAGATATGCCGTGGGCAGCCCCTCGCCATTCCGGCGGGCCACACTCCAGGTAAGGTCACGCCGATGTCCCAGCTGCTGCTGCAGCTGGCGCCACTCATTAAGCAACCGCCGGTTGCGTCCACTGAGCCGCTCAGGATGCCATTCCTCACTTCTCACTTATCACTTCCCACTTATCACTTATCACTTCTCGCTTCTCACTTCTCGCTTCTCACTTCTCACTTCCCATTTATCCCGGAAACGGGTCTGGCACAAGAAACAATTGGTCGCCATTATGGATGTTGTAGTCTGCCAGCCGCTGGTCTTCCTTGCCTATACGCGGACGCAGCACACGGAGTTCATGCACCTCAGGGTCTTCCTTGGCAAAGAAATAGTCGAGTGGCGCTCCAGTATTATCGATTGAAGGAAAATCAAAAATCAGGCGACCATCACTGCCCACGGAGTGGCGCAGGTTAGTCATCAGCATACTTAACGGTGTTTCAGGATTGACAACCCTGAACTTTACAAGTTTGTTTTGGTATACAATATCTAAAAAGAAGTCTTCCATACTCAAGAGTTACAATATATAATGAAATTCAAATTAGTCTTACACCCCAAGCGCCTCGTGCCGGCTTACGTCTCTACAGCAATCATCACCGTAATAGGATAGATATTAGTGCTGCGCACCTCAATCATCTTCTCCAACAGGATTTCAGCCACCGGCAGGTTGTCGATGAACTTACGCCGTATGAAGGAGTTGTCGACCAGGGTGATGGCCACCAGTATCTCATAGCCACCGTCATGATAGTCGCCCGTCAGCCGATGGCTCACACGTATCTGCCTCACCATATTCTGGTTAATACCATAACGCAGCATCAGTTCCTTATAGCAGAACACCTTGATGTCGGCAGGAGTCACGATACGGTCGCTGGTGAGCATGTAATAGCGGAGCAAGCTCTGCGTACTGCTCTCGCCCATCTCGTCCAGCCCTGGCACCGGCGCGGCAATCTGCATCACATCAGACTCAAAGCCCGCCGGTGGCGTAATAACAGTATCCTGCGACAGCGATGAGTTGACAGCTGCCCCGGCCGTGGTAAGATATTTCAGCGAGAGGCTGAAGTTCTTGTTGCGCATCTGCGCCCGGTGGCGGAGCAGCAGGTAGACGCCAGGCACATTCTGCAGCGGATTGGCAGCACTGGCATTGAGCATCTTGGTCAGAATCTCGTCGAGATTGTATATCAACTTGTCGGTAGACAACTCCCTGATGTTGAGAAAGGCATAGAAGTCGGAATGATACTTGTTGACGACACAGTTCAGCAGTTTCACCAAGCTACCCTGATTAAAGCGGTCGGCCACGGCACGCCGCACCTCCACCTCTGTCTGCGCGAAGATCTGCACGTCGAGAGGCTGTAGCAGGTGCATAAACTGTCGCGAGGTGATTTCCATGTTGGTGGCATTATCGTCGTAGCCCGTCAGCCGCGCTATAGGCATCTTCGCTGTCAGCGTGGCCTCATGCTGCATGGCATTCACCAGCAGCGTGGTGTTAAGGGCAAGGTGCGACTTGTCAAAGGGAAATTTGTCGGTAATGCCAGAGAACTCAAATACGAGGTCGACGACCTCCGTCTCCATAGGGATAACTGTCTGCGGCTTATGCTTGTCGACGATGAACATTCTGACATTCTGGCGGGCGAAAAGGTCGAGGGGCAACAGCGAGGGGTTGTACACCTGCGCCCGGTTATAGACCATGGCGTTGGGCGAGAAACATTCGGTAAAAGGCAGTTCAGCATAGTCCCACGGCTTAATCAATGGCAGCGGTTGCCTGTCAACAGTGATGTTCACGTCATGGAAATTGAGGTCGGTGATGGCGAAAGCGAAATCCGACAGGTCGGTCACAGGAAACTCGAAGTTGAGTCTCACCCTCCACCGGCGTCCGTCAATGCGGGTGACGGATGCCACCTGTGCGTTGAGCACACGAGTCTGGCACAACGGTATGAAAGGGAACATCCCCTTAAGTGTGAACACCGAGTTTTCCGTCAATGTCTGCTCTGCCACACCAGCCTGTAAGGTTGTAGCCACAGCCATCGTAGCAGGCACGGCATGGGCAACTTCATAGGGTGTCAGCAGACGGGCGAAATCATCGAGCACCTCCTCCTTCAGACGCTCCAGTTCGCTGTCAGCCTCGTTGGCCTGATAGGCCAAAGCCATCATCAGCAGCGAGAAGACAGGGTCCTCCTCGATACCTTCCAGGGAGTCGCTCTGGTCGCTCTGTCGCCAGATGGCAACAGTTTCTCTCAACAGATCCTCAGCGCGCTGACGGGTTTCAAACAGGGTATTTTTCATATCGTTTCCTTATTTCCAGACGTTGATTGTAGTGGTTTTCCTTATTTCCAGACATTAATGGTAGTAGCATACTGATAGTCGCTTTCTATAGTAGGGATGAAGCCCTTGACAGTGATGTAGATACGGCGCTCCTCGCGGATATAGGTCATCGACACGGAAACATCGATCAGCCGTTTCTCATACTTGCTGATGGTGCTCTTCAACTCGGCGGCAAACGTATTGAGGTTTTTCGACGAGCCGGTAATCTTCTTGTTGTAGAGTCCCTCCTGCCCCTCGAAGATGCTCGTAGAGTCAGAGGAATTATAGATGACGCCCTCGCCCTCGTTGAAAATCTCAAAGCGCATGTTATTGAACACAAATCCAAACTGTGGGTCGGCCGCACAGCTGAAGCACGGCGTGCCCAAAAGCACAGCCAGCCACTGGTCTATCGCCTTCTTGACGGTAGTCGCACGGGCCAATCTGTGCTTTGTCAACTGTAATGGTATAGCTATATGATCCATTTCGCGCGGTTTTTGTCAGTAGTCAGATAAGGGGTACGAATTCAGCCTTGTCGGGCGTAGGAACGTAGAGGGCGTTATACAGATTGTCGAAAAGCAGAGTATACAATTTCTCATAGAGTCCGCGCTGCAGCTCGTCGCTCAGTGTGTCATGCACGTCAGGTTTCATCTCTTCATTGATAAATTGTCCTAAGCTCAAGCGCAGGCTGTTGTCCAGTTCCTCGCCCAGCTCTTGCTTGATAACCTCACGCAAGCGGTCGTAGAGTTCCGGGTTCAGGCGCTCATAGAGCTCTTTCTTAGCCTGTGCCAACAGTGCATCGTAGTCGATGGTATTGTCGGTAAGCTCCACGGTATCGAGTATGCTCATAGCACCCTTCAGGTAATCGGCAGCCCACTGCAGCCACCACTGCACGTCGAACGGTGAGGGCAGCTCCACAGGCGCGGGAGGGTCTACGTTGGGAGTCACTATATAATAGTCTACAGCCTGCACCACCTCTTGAATGAGTAGTATGAAGTCGCTGACACTGTGATGCAGCCCATAGCCTTTAAGACGGAACATATAGCGCAGCAAGGCCCGCTTGCCCTCGCCGTTTTCCAGGTTGGCGTGAGAAGTCAGCTGCTGCAGACGCTCTACCAGCGTGTCTATATACGTCTGGTAACGGCTGTCGGCACTGAGCAACAGGCTGGGTACTATGTAGTTGCTATCTAAGGAAAACATACCGTTGTCTACCAGAAAGCGTGCCACGGGCAGCAGGTCGCCCTGCTCTACCTCCTGCAAGGTATGCACACCATATTCATACTGAGGACGCCGGTAGGGAACACCTTCCTTTTCAAACTCCACACTCTGCTGGCCAAAGCCCACGGTAAGGTAGTAGACAGCCCCGAAGAGCATGGGGATGGGCACGCTCACAGACTCGTCGGCATTGACGATACGCCCTGACGGTAACACGCCACAGCAGCGGAAGCGCTCCATCTCGAACGCACTCTTAACAAACATGCCGGTATTATTGAATTCCGTCCCTGGCAGTAATCCCGTTCGGGCACTGCCCAAGGCGGCACGCAGAGCCATTTGCTGGCGGAAGTCGAGGTTCGCATCCAGTTCCAAGAAGGTTTGGTCGGTGATTTCCATCCCCGGCTTCCAGTTAATTCTCGCGTTGATATCCATAGTCACCTTATTATTATATGCTATTACTTACTCTCAGTATTATAGTTGAGCACCATGCGCGTATTGATACGCTGTGGCACGTCATGCTCCTTGACGCGCAGCTGGCAGACCATATCCACCGGCACCAGCCATTCGGTCAGGAAGTCGGTCACAGGCTCCAGGCTTGCCTGCAACTCCAGGTAAGCGGCGGCATCGAGACCGTCAACCAGCAGGTCGTATTTCACCATGGGCAGCCACTGACGCGTAGAGTCGGTATGGCTGTAACGTCCCTGCTGCATGGTCACCTCACAGCCAAAGACGGCCGCCAGCAGGTTACGCAGCATGCCATAGTCACCGCGCCACTCCTTAACGAAGGGCAGCATGACCGCCATCGCCCTGACATAGGGGTTCTGCTCTTCGCTGAGGTTGAAGCCGAAGTAGTTGAGCAACACATACTCCAACTTGCTGCCCACCAGCTCTGCCACCTCGCGCTCGGCCTGCAGCTGGTTTCTGAAGCGCAACGTGTCGATGGGCAGAAAGACTTCGTTCAGCAGATGCTGACGCTGTTCTATCTCGTGGATCTTGGTTTCTTTGTCCTTGCCATCCTTGAGGTCAGTCTCCATCGACAGCAACGCCTCGGGCAGCAGTTTCAAAAAGCCATCACGCGACAACTCCACCCTGTATTCATCTTCATACATGGTGAGGATGTCGCGATTATAGTTACGATAGAAACTGCCCTTGTTGTCAGTAATCCACCGCTCATGCAGCTCGGGGTAGAAATAATTCAGCAGCATCTCTGCCCTCAACTGCTTGATCTCATTGATTGCTCTCATTCTATCTCTATATAATATGTTCCGTGCCCGGTGTCTACCGGCAGTACTGCCTGTGCAGGAATACCCAGTTGCCCCAGTGTCAGCTCCGGATAGGGGAAGGCGTTGTCTACCATGCGCCACTCATGCTGATAGAGGTTGCTGAAGGGCAGTCCCCTCAGCGCCGCCAGGCTGTCAACATAGGCAGCCACCCGCCGGCCGGGCAGCATCACCTCATAGCGCTGGTCAGTATCACGGCGCACGACGTAGTCGGCAAAGCAGTCGTCGGCGAGCAGGATGCTCACCGCCGGCTCGTCCAGCTCACGCTTCAACAGCCGCAGCGCCTCGCCGGCGGCCGTCGCCGTTGTCAGCGGCATGTGGCGCACAGGCATCCACTCATCGTGCACGGCACAGTCGGCATCGTAAGCCCTGAAGCTCGCCAGCCGCGTCGTCAGATGCCTGCCTTCATAGTAGAACATCTTACCGCAGAGCGAGGTCAGTTCCCCCGCCTGTAGTGCCTTCCGGTGGAGCAGCTTGACAGCCTCCTGCACCTCGACAGCCCCTATTACAGAGGCCGCAACTGACGTCGTAGGAGCCTTACCGGCGGCAATGTCGCGACGGACGACACCCGCACACGACAGGCGGCGCGACATGTCGCGCAGGCCCTCTGGCCCTAAGCTGCAGGCGTAGCAGTTCTGGCCGGGTATGAATACACGGGCCGTTCCTTCCAGCCCGTCGATGGCGCCGTCCACCCAGGGCTTGGCTGCCCGCATGGCTAAGCGATTGATGCAGTAGCGCGCCCACCGGTTATCGACACAGCCTATCAGCACGTCCTGCTGCCTAATGAGCCCCAAGCCCACGTCGCAGGCGATATCGCCATTGACGGGCACCACCGTCACGCCGGGGTTCAGCTGCCTGAGGCGCTCGGCAGCGGCCTCCACCTTGGGGCGTCCCGCCTCGGCATCGGCAGCCGTAAAGAGCACCGAACGCGGCAGGTTGTCGGCTTCCACACGGTCGAAGTCTACCACCGTCAGCCGCCCCACGCCCATCAGCGCCAAATGCTTGAGCACCTCGTTGCCCAAGGCGCCGCAGCCTATCACCATCACGCGGGCGGCAGCCAACACCTCCTGGCTGAAAGGGCTATTCATCGTCACCGCCAAAGAGGTTCATGCTCAGTCCCTTCTTCTCGTCATGGGCGGCCTCCTCTTCCTGGCGGTTCTGCTCATGGGTCGTCTGGTCGGTCTGCTGTTGCTGATAGGCAGCCTCTATCTCGGCCACCTTCTCTTTATAGGTGCTCTCACGCACATCGGTAAACTGCTTGACAACAGTCTCACGATACTCCTTGGCCCTGTCTATCTCCTTGTCAGTACTACCCGCCTGCAGGGCAGCAAGCTTCTGCGTGCAGGTGGCCTCGGCCACCTCCATCTGGGCCTTGCACTCCTCATAGAGGGCGTCGACAGCGGTGAGCAGCACCTTGCGACGGTCGCTGTCAACGGGAGGCATCGTGCAGTAGATATACTTGCCCTCGGGGTCATCATCGGCATAGCCGTCGAAAGTGCGCACCTCCTGCTTGAACTCCGGATGGTGCACCTGGATGGCCTGACCGATGGCGAAGATGTCTTCTTCATAGATGGGGTTGATGATAAAGTGCACCTTCTCGTGCACCGCCACCTGGGCCACCTCTTCCATCTTCATCGCCTGCCCCTCGACAAACACCTCCACGGGCAGCAGCGACAGGGGGTCGGCCTCCACGCAGAGATTGCCGTAACGATAGACGAGCAGGGCCGCATAGCCCGACAGCTTGTTCTTCAACTGCTCCAGTTGGTTGATGACGTTTCTTTTCATCGGTACTTATTTTTTGTTCTTTTTACGTTTCATTTTCATATACACGTCAACCAGCGCATTGCTCTTGGTCTGAACGTGCTTCTTGACAGCCTCACGATAGCCGTCCTTCATCAGCCAGACGGTGTACTGGCGACCAGCCGGCAAGCGGTGCGAAATCAGCGGTGTCTCGCCTATCAAGAGGCTGTCCACATAGACCTTGGCACCGGTCACGTTGCTGTGGATATTGAGCAGGCCGTAGCTGGTCTGCGGCACCGACAGCTTCTGCTCTATAGGGAAGTCATCGTCTATCCACAGGTAAGTGGGCACTGACTCCTGCCCGTCCTTGCGGGTGGTAATCAGATGGAAGCCCTGTTCCAGCACGCCCTTCCACTGTCCTGTGCCTACCTGATAGCGGTCAACCCATATTTCCGTTTCCCCATCGGCGGCGGTCAGTGTCACGGGCGCCGTCACTATGGTGTCTGCCTGCACGGCGCCCGACGGTTGCTGCTTGGCCTTGGGCTTCGCCTCGGGCAGTCCTAACAGCTTTCCCGCCGCCTTGAACGCCTGCTTGGCACCGTCCTTCACCAAAGCCTTGGCGGCATTGGCCTCCTTGGCAGACTCTGATGGCAGTTTCACGCGGTCGTCCACCCTCCGCTTTCGCTTATACAGTTCGTTCAGCGGCACTTCCAGCACCCGTTTCTCGGCACGCCCTAACTCTACGGTGGTCTCATAGTAGCAGTCGCCCCACCAGTAGAGTGCCACATGATGCGTCCCTGCCGTCGTGCGCAGGCTGGTGGTTTCCAAATTATAGGCCAGCACGCCGTCGATATAGACGTTGGCCCCCGGCCAGGGCGTCTTCACCGTGAGGTACGAGTAGAACGGCTGCAGCCGTATGTCCAGCACCTGGCGCGCACTGTCGGTGAGCAGGAACGAGTCTTCCACGGCCTCATAGAATGGAGCCTCCACCCTATAGGTATGCTTGCCCACGGGCAGGTAGCGCTGCACCACGCCGGTATTCTCCAGTCGGGTCAGTGTGCTGTCGACGGTGAGCACTACATTCGTGGGCGACAGGTTGAACACCACCCACTGCTGCTTCACCTTATACTCCTTCGACGGGTCGTAGGCATCGAGCATGGCCTGGTAGTGCTTCTTGCGCTTCAGCGGCTTGCCGGGGGCACGCCACGTCAGCTGGCCATAGTCGGCATGCTTCACGGTAATGAACCGCGTCTTGTGGGGCACTTTCAGTGTTACCAGTCCCTCCCCCTCGGCGGCTTCGATGGGCGTCTTGCCGTCGGCGACGAAGGTGAAGCCCTTCTCCGTGGTATAGAGGTCGAACAGTGCCATCTGCTTGTCGACGACAACCTGTGAACGCTTCCACAGGGGGCGCTTCAGGCGCTTGAAGTTCTGGATGTTCATCTGCTGGGCACTCACCGAGAGCGCCATCAACCAGCACACAAGCATCACCCCGCACCTAACAGCCATCACCCGACACTTTTCACTTTTCACTATTCACTATTCACTATTCACTAGCGTAGCGCCTACTTCCCTTCTGCCAAGCAGAAATTACCCGGCATGTTCACGGCTATGTTGCCGCCCCAGTTGCACATACACTTGCAGTTGTCAAGCAGTGCGGGGAAGTTTGAAATCATCTCCTTGCCTCCTGGCATCCATGGCGCTGCTATCACGGGTATGCAGGGCATGGGTGTGAGCACACCGCTGGCAGCCGCCGTAGCCGCTGCCACCTGTGGGTTAGCCATCGACTGGCACATGCCGAAGGGCATGATGTTCACCATCGGTTTGTTGTCCATGATGTTGGCCATCGGCTTCATCTGCACCTTGGGCCGCATGGGGTCGATAACCATGAATGCCGACGGAGCCACGCCAAAGCTGCACTTCAGCAATGCGCCGGTACAAACAAATTTTCCCATCTTTTTTATTTCACCATTTTACTATTTCACCATTTTACTATTGCGGCGTTATGTTCATCCGCCTTATCACTTCGGAGCGTCCTCGGCCTTGAGTTTCGTGCTGAGGTTGCTGGTAGAGGGCGGTGCCGGCACGGCAATACCGTCACTGATGTTTGGCGACTTGAACGACGACTTGGCCTCCACGTTGTCGATAGTGGCTTTCGGCGCTTTCAGCTCGGCCTTCACCTCGGTGGCAGCGTTGATGGTCGTCTTGCCGTAGACGTCGGTCTTGCTGCCGCCGACGGCCACGTTGCCGCCGCTGAGCTGCAGCGTGGCCTTGCCGTCGCCCTGCTGCGCCTCCATCGTCTTGTCGGCAAAGAGTCCCACCTCTTCGCTGACGGCCTGCACCTTCTTCGACTTGTTCGACTTGTCTTTGGCGCCCACAAACATCTTCTCCGACAGCAGCAGCATGGTAGAGCCCTGGGTGAGCGACTTGTCGGTGCGCTTCTCCTTGTCGACGTCCATCGAGCGCACGCTCACGGCCTTGCTGTTGATGCTCACGGTGCCCTTGCCCTTGCCTTCGGTGTCGTTGGTATCTACCTGCAGCGTCTCGGCCCTGAGACTGATCTTGCCGCTGGCGGTCAGCGCTTTCTCGCTTACCTTCTTGTCTTTCAATTCACGGTCGATGGCCGCCACGGTAATGTCTTTCGAGACGAGCATGAAGGAACCCTCGGCCGGCATGGTGGCATTAGCGCCAGAAGCATTATTATTGGACGTCGACAGGCGGATATTCTCTGATGCCACGCTGAAGCCGCCATTCTTAATCAGCTTGCCGTCTTTGTCCTGCATGCTGATGCCCATATAGGGTGTGGTCACGCTGATGCCCGCACCGTCGTTCTCATGGATATTGCCCTCGCCGTCGATGGTGCGCACATCAATGCTCTCGGCCAGCAGCGACAGCGAGGCACCCGTGGCCGCCTTCGCAAAGGCATCGCCGGTCTTGATGTCGCCCTTAGCCTTATTCAGCGCCTTCACCTGGCGGTTGACCTCGGCCAGTGCGGAGACGGTGTGGATAAAGTCTACCGACGAGCGGTAGAGCAGCGGCAGCAGGTCGTTCACCTGCTGGTTGAGATCTTCCAGGTCAACATAGTTGCTGCGTGCCAGCTCCTCGTCGTCGGCCAGTCCGTTCTGCTTGTCCATGATGGTCTGCAGCTTCTTAAACATATCGTCGATGCTCTTCTTATGCTGCTTCGACTCGCTCTCCAAGGCACTCTTGCGGGCGTTCAAGTCCTTCACCTTGTCTTCTATCTGCTGCTTCTTGCTGTCGGCCGTCTGAGCGGCCTCCACCACGAGCGACTGGTCGGCATGGATCCATATACCATTACCCCCCGACGCCGCGTTCATGGGGAAGCAGTCGGTAGCATCGTTGCTCTGCAGGGATATGCTGCGGGCCTGGGTCACCACCTGCGAGTGGGGATAGACAACGGCTTCCAGACCGTCGTTACCTGGGTCTACGGCAATCTGGCGGATAGACGACGCCCGCGTGCTGACGCTGCCGGTATCGCCCACGCCCTCAATATTGACAGCCTCGCCACGGATGGTCACCGAGCCGCTGCCGCCAAGGAGGTCGCCGCTGCTGTCAACATTGCCGATGACAATCTCCGGCGCCGAGAGCACTAAGCGGTGGTCGTCGCGGAGGTATTTCCCCTGCTCTAAGCGGTTGAAGATGTCCACCTTGATTTGCTGCACATCATTCTTACACTTGTGTATCTCTTCGAGTTCCTTCGACACACTGTTCTGGAAACTCTCAAGCACCTTTTTCCAATCGTCGAATATATAGCCCATAATCTTAGCCCTTCATTATTTCATGTAATAGATCAGTGTAACCAGTGTGAGCATCATTAGGATCCTCGCCATACTTCACCGTTGAACTGAAGTCCACGTTAGCCCTGTAAATCTCCTTGCCGAGCACATGGGTGGCCGGACCACTCGAGAAGAGGATGGCACCGTTCTTCTCGGGGCCCCACACCTTATGGTCGGCCAAGTTGCTCCAGAAGAACACATTCTTTTTTAAGTTGTCCGTCGCCGTCTTCTTCAAAGTGCCCATGAGTCCCGGCTTCTCCTTCTCATTATCCTGTTCGCAGAGCACACTGTCGGCATATTTCGTCCAGGCGTCCACGTCTATCACAGAAACGTTAACCGCGGGTTCGGGAGGTATCTGCTTCAAATCGCCAATGGCCTGACGGGGAAGGTTATACTCCTTGACAAGGTTCATGAAGATGACACGTTTCAGCCTTGTCTTGGTAGGTGCATAGGTATTATCATCAACGGGATTATTGATAACCTGAGCAAGGTTATTACGGAGCTGATGTAACATACCTTGATTTCCATCGTCCAAACAATTGGCTTTGCTTATAGCAGCATTTAATTTGGTGGTGTCACATCCTTCTCTTGCTTGCACCGCATAAGCGATTGCTGCGCCGCCAATAAAGGCCTTCATTGCTAGAATGTTACCAGCAAGAAGTTTCGCTTTTCTCTTTAATGAATTTCGGGTGCGATTTCTAAATGTCTTTATACGCTCCTTGTAATTCTCATCCGACTCATTAGCTCTTCGGACAACAGATTTCTTAAGTACTGCTGAATCAATATCAGCATCCTCTACTCCCAAAACTCCTTTAAATTGCAAGTCGGCATCTTTTACATCATTCTCATTATCCTTGCCGTATAGGACGCCCACTAAATCAGTAGCACTTATACAGCTATCTGGGTATTGCGCACTTAAATTCTGATAGGATTCAAAACACGAATTACATCTGTCGTGAATACTCCTTATTCTGTGGACTAAGTTACCAGCTATCGTTTCCACCAAATTGAACGTATCGAAGACGCCCTTCGGCACGCTGGTTTCGGTTTTCTTCTCGGCATAGGTCCGCTGGTAGGCAGTCACAGGCACGGCGGCCTCGCCCTTGCCCGACTCCAGCTTGAGGTATCTGTTCGACTTCACCTCCAGCGTGCCCTCAATGGGCCGCAGGAATGTCTCGGCCACATGGCGCAGCATCGAGAAGTCGAGATACGACATCACCTTGTTGACGGCGGCCTTACTCGTAGCCTCTACGGCGGCCTTTGCCACGTCGGCCGCTGTAAACTTGCCTAAGTGGACCTTGCCCATGAATCCGCTGGCGATATTGGCACCCGACTTCAGCGTGAGGTTGTTGCCGGCCTCGATGGTGACGTTCTTGCCCTGTATCTTCACATCGCCGTTAGGTGCGCTGACGGTGATGCCCGTGAAGGCGTTGATCTTCACGTCGCCGAAGATCGACTTGATGGTGACGTTACGATCGTCCGACGACCCTTTGATGCTGAAGAGTCCGTTGGCGTCGGTAATCTCGATATCACCTTCATACTTCTTGCTCTCGGCATCGTCGGTCTTAGGCATATCGACCCAGAAGCCCTTGATGAGCTTCGTTATCGGAGTCATATTCATCAGGAAGGCCCCCACACCGGTGCCCGCACCGTCGCTCATGGTGATACGGTGCCCCGCGGGTGTCGACAAGACGGCATAGTTCTTTCGCGTGGCCATGTGTACAGTGGTCTCCTTGTCGGCAGTAGGCGTCTGCTTCTGCAGCGCACCGACGATGTACGGCCGCTCAATGTTGCCACCCTCGTAGTTGAGCAGCACCTCGTCGTCCTTCTGATGCAGGAAGAAGGCGCCGCCGTCGGCGGTGCTCGCGGGGTTGGAGACGGCAATCCACGGTGAAGCCAGGTCATCAGCATCCTGCCACGTGTATTTCACGCGGTAGCGGCGGTTGCGCGTGGGGTCGTCGGTATCGGCGACGAAAGCCACCTGCGGTGCCGACTGTCTGACATGGCCCGCCTCATGGATCGGCGGATACCATCCGCCTTCCTGCTTCTTCACAGCCGTTATCCGGAACTGCTGGGACTTAGAGAATTTCTCTACAGGCATAAAATTCTCAACCCCCAATGTTTTGGTCGTTACAGTAACGCAGTCGATGCCAATCACCATATATTCCTTCTTCCACCCGTCGCCATCAAAGGAGAAGACATCGCCCAGCGTCACGTGCTTATAGTTGGCGCCAAGGTCTATCTCTATCAGGTCCTTGCCGGCATGGCGCTCGTTGGTCACCACGGCGTTGTAGGTAGCCGCCGAGGGTCCCGTGGTCACCGCTATTTCGTGGTCGGTGGCAAAGGGGTAGAAGCGTTTGGCCGACGAGACAGTGCTGTTGTCATACTGCTCGGCGCTCATGCCCTTCGTGTCGTCGGCCGCCTTGAAATATTTGTCCTTGTACTTTTTGTTTTTGTTCTTGTTCTTTTCATTGGCCTGTCCCCACGAAATCAAGTCGTCGACGAGGAACGTGATAAGCCAGTCGAACAGCGTGCCAGCGCCTGTGAAGAGCTGGCCAACCTTCTTCCACATGTACACGCCGGTAGTGGCGCCCCTGATCTCGCCTACCACCTGGTCGTAATATTCATCCTCGTTCTTCACCAAGCCGCGATATTCGTCGGTGGTAGCCTCGTCAACGAACTTACCTTTGGGCTTGGCGTCGCCAGTGGCGCCAAAAGCCCCGCTGTAGGTGGCTGGGGTCGTGGTGTTGTGGCTGAGGAGCGTGACATCGACGGGACTATCGGTCTGAATATTCTTGTATGTCACGCTGACCGTGTCAGCGATACTCATCTTCTTGTTTGCCGAGGCTTGCGTGTAGCCAAAGTTCAGATGCTCACCCTCGTAGAAGAACAGCTCTCCCCACCGGTTGGCGGTGCGCACCAGCAGGTTATGCAGCGGTTCGTTGAACTGCACCAGATAGGGCAGGATCTGCTCCTTCGAGGTGCTGCCGAGGTTGATCAGGGTATTCATCTTCAGCAGGCTGGCCACGGTCTTTTCCTTGTCGTAGGGCAGCTTGAAGTTGGCCATCTCGCCCTTCATCACGTCGTAATACAGGCGCTTGGCCACAAAGGAGCGGCAGTAGCTGTCAACGGTCAGCAGATAGTCGGGGCTGTAGGCTTTGAGCGTCACATAGAGAGAGTCCTTCTTGTAGTGAGGGATCACCTCGTGCACATAATAGCCCTGCGCCAAGTAGTTGGAGTCTTCCAGCAGCTCTACCTTACGGTTTCCGAAAATCGACTGCAAGGTGAACTGAGAGAACATATACCAGCTCTTGTCTGTGCCCTGATCGATCTTTACAGAACTGGAGATCTGGATTTCAGCCACAATCTCTCCCGGCGCGTACATCTTCTTGTGCGCCTCGATTTCTACGAGCGATGTCTTGTATGTCACTGAGGCATAAACAAACGTCGACTCTGTCGAGTTAGGAGTCATCTCTAACGTCGTAATGGTATCCGCCTTCTTTTGTTCCTCCTTTTTTTCTTCCTCCTTCTTTTCTTCCTCCTTCTTTTCTTCCTTCTTGCTGTCGGTACCCGAAGCGGCTGCCTGAGCGGTCGCCGGCAGCGGTTCTGACACAGTGTCAAAGCAAGCGTATATCTTCAGTTTCAGACTCATAGCTGATAATTATTTGATGAATGTCATAACTTTATTGTTGCCCCGGCCCAAATAGGTAATGCTCCTCACCTGAACCTGCACGTCAAGGCTTATCTGCTCCGTCTCTGACGTGCCGGGGGTGCCGCTGTTGAAGTTGTCCTTCACGTCTATTACATATCCGTCTACCACCATGGCGTCGGCATAGTCGGCGAGCCTGAGGGTGGCATTAAACGAGGCGTTGAAAAGGAACGAGACGGGATAATGCGTCGTCGATACCATGTTCTGGTAGAAGGGTTTGGCCTGCTCAGAGGAGTTGACGCGGATGGTGAAGTTCAGAAACACCGGGTCCGTAGGTCCGTAGGCCTTGCCCGTATCGTCGCGCTTGCGCTGACAGGTATAGTTAAAGCGCTGCACCGTCATGCACTTGTCCTGCGTGACGCTGCCGCCGGTTTCCAGAATGTCGCCCACGACGACCACGGCTTTCAACTCATAGGTCTGACTCTGCATAGCTGTAAAAACGTTTAAAGATGTTTGAACTCCACATCGTCGATGGTGACGATCTCAGCCTCAAAGGCTAAGATAATCTGCCGGCGGTAGTGGGTGGCAATGTCATAGCTCTCCGAGATCGAGAAGCACTGGGCATTCTCAAACTTCAGGATACGCTGGCTTCCCTGCTGCGCCGACGTGATTTCCGAGAGGTCGAAGACCACGCGCCCGCTGAAAGCCCCCTGCTCCACAAACCAGTCATAGAGGTTCAGGTCGTCGCGTCCGGGAGCGATGACGGCCACCTCGATACGTGTGCAACGGGCAATGCCGTCGGGGCGGAAGTGGTTATGCGAGGTGGCATACGACGTCTTACATGCCGTGACGAGATACTCGCGGGTGTAACGGCCAACGTTGTTGTCGCCAAACTGTAGTGTTGCCAAAAGAGCCATGATACTATTATTACGTTTGAAACGAGAAGTACCCCCCGGCCCGGCGGTGAGGGTGAGGTATGGGTAAAACCGGGCCAGTTGGTACTATCTCGTTATAGATTCGTTTTCAAGAACTAATTACTTCCAGGGGTTATCGAAGCCTACGGGGCCGTTCTCCAGCTTCTGGCATACCACCTCTACCTCTTCGAAGTGCTCCTCGCCGTCTTCCCACTTCTCCTTGTAGTGTATGCAGTAGCATCCTGTGCCTTTGAGTTCCTTCATGGTTGAACCGTCAACGGTGTTGAAGAAGGTAATCTTCATATCGCGTGGGTCGTTGGGAGCAAGCATCCACTGCAGCAACTGGTTGTTGCCGTCGTTCATGGCCTTCACACGGATGGTGACCTTGCCGCCACGGGGGATACCCGAAATCTGGCCTTCACGGTCGGTAGTCTGTTCAAACTTATAGTCAACCAAGATGACTTCGCGCTTCTCAAAATCCTTCACCTCAAGGGTTACCGGGGTTACATTCTCTGCCATAATATGTTTCCTTTCTTATTTTATTCTTTATTCTTAATTCTTAATCGCCGAAGGCGAAAACTCTTAACTCTTAATCGCCGAAGGCGAAAACTCTTAATTCTTAACTCTAAACTCTTTATTCATCAAGCCCAATCGTTCTCATACTTCACGCTGCCAAACTCTATCTGCTTGCAGGTGATGGTAATCTCCTCGAAGTGGCCCATCTTGTCTTCCCACTTCTCTTCGAAGTTCACGCAGTAGCCATTGGTAAACTTGATGCTCTTCATGGCCTTGCCGGTCTTCGTCTCGTTAAACTCGATAGAGCCGTTCTTGGGCAGGTTGCGCTCAATCATCCATGCCAGCAGGTCGGGAGTGCCGTCGTTGAGTGCCTTCACGCGAACGATAATCTTGCCGCCGCGGGGAATACCGCTCATCTGTCCCTCCACGTCGGTGGCCTGGTCAAACTCATAGGTTACCATCAGCACTTCGCGATCCTTGTAACCGTCAACTTTCATTGAAACTGGTGTCTTTGCCATAATTGTTTCCTTTCTCTGATTTTTTAATTGTTAAACATTAATTGATTTAAATTCTCTTGTTCTTGAAACTTGGCCTTCATCTGTGAGGTTTGGTTTTCTGATTGCAAAGGTAATGCGAAAAACCGCTGCCTCCAACTTTTTTGTTGTTTTTCTGTGTTTTTGTTTCGGACACTGTCCGCCATTTCGGACAAATCGGGGAATAGCACCCGATTTGTGTCCGAAACGTGCTCTGGCCGTCGCTTTAAGCGCCGGCCAGAGCAGCCTCCTTGTCCTTCTTGTCGGCAGCCACCTTGATGATGAAGTTCTTGGCAGCATAGAAGGGCGTGAGGGTGATGTCGCAGGTAATCTGCTTGGTGACGGGATCCTGGCGCGGCTCGCCAATCTCGTAGTTCTGGAACAGGTTGCCGTAGCCCTTGTACATATTGAGGAACTCCTGAATCTTCGACTTCAGGTTCTTCGGCGAGTTGTACGGATCCCAGTTCTCCAGTGCCACCTCGTGGACGAAGTTCATCAGCACCTTCTTCACCCAGTCGAACACGCGCACGATGGGGTACTCCTTCATGGCGTCGAGGTCGCCGTTATACAGTGTGGTGTTGTTGAAAGCCATCACGCGGCCCTCGCTGTACACCATGGGAATCACCTGATTGTCCATCAGTGCGGCAATCTCCGACTTCAGCAGGTCGCTCTTCACGCCCTTCACGCCGTCGATGGTACCGTATTTCTTGCCGCCGGCACCCTGAGCCATGTTGGCCGTCTCGTCGTAGAGCTTACCGCAGAGAGCTGCCGAGGGTGCGATGTAGAAGGCGTTCTGGTCTTCCTCGTCGCTCGACATCTTCTCGGCCTCGCGGCCCACAATCCAGTTGGCACACATCACCACGTTCATCAGGCACTGGTCGCTGTCGCGGTAGCCCTCGGTGTTGGCCTGCAGGTCGTCGAAGGAGTACTCGTCGGCGTGGTCGGTCAGCAGCATCACCTTATATTTAAAGGCCATCTTGGCCCACTGCAGCAGGTCTACCTTGTCGTTCAACACGGCACCGGGGATACATACCAGGCTGTAGGCATCCTTCAGACTCAGACGGTCGAAGCCGTTGCGCAGGATGTTCTCCACCTCACCGGCGAAGCCCGAGTCGGCGTCGGCAATATCCTCTTTCAGCACGTTGATAATGCGCAGGTTCTTCACCTTGTCGGTGCCACAGGTCTTGAAGAACGAGTCGAGCTCGCGGTAGGAGCGCTCCAGGTTCTGTGTGGCATAGAGGGCGTCGGTGATGCCCTGCTTCAGCAGGTTGGTGTACTTCTCTTCCTTCTCCTTGCAGGCATCGGCAAAGCCGGTAGCGCTGTCAATATCCTGGTCGAGGAGCTCTAACCAGCCTTTGATGTCCTTGGCCAGACTCTCGCGCTTGTCCTTAAAGCGCTTGTCGGTCATGAAGATATTCTTCTGCGCCTTGCGCGCAGGGTTCATGTTGTCGGCATCGGGCATGAAGCCGCGGATGGCGTTGAAACCGCCAAATGAGGAGAGCAGTTTAGAGGTATCTTTCTGGGCCTCTTTCTCCTGAAGTTGTGCACCGGCCTGGCCGGCCTCAGCTGCTTTCTGTAATTCTGTATCTGCCATAATATAGAGACTTAATTCGTTTAATCAGTTAAATTCGTTGTTGTAAAATTATTTGGCGCTCTCCAGTTCGTCGAGCATGGCCTGCAGCATCTCTTTGAGCTCGGCGCGCGAGCCGGCGTCCTTCAGGATGTCGCGCAGCTTGCGGTTCTGCTCAATGCTCTTGCGAATCTTCACGCTTGTGTCGATATTCTGCTTCACGCCCGAGAGGAACGGGCTGTTCTCTACCAGACGGCCCTTGCCGCCGTTGGCCTCGAAGTCGCGCAGCTCGCCAAACTTCAGCGTCTCTTCCACGGCGCCACCTTCCTCGTCGGTGAAGGTGACGTTCACCTTCGGCTTGAAGTGCTCAAAGGCGTCGTTGATGTTGTGGATGTCTTCCACGAACTCCGGTGAGCCGGCCTCTACATCGGTGGTGTACTGATCGATCATCAGTGTCTTGTTCTGGTCGATCAAACTAACTTTCGCACTGCTCTCCTCATCGGGAGCCATCGAGATGAAATTCTCTTTCATTGCCATAGTTGTAATTCCTTTCTTTTTTATGTTGTTAATACTTTACTAAAATTTCTTGCCTCTTAACTACTCAGTCATGTGTTGCTTTAGACGAAAATCTCCAAAAATCTTTCAAAAATGGCTGTGCGAATATCTATTTTTTTAGATTTGCGGATGTGCCAAAGGCACAAAATCTACGAAAATATGCCATCAAAAGAGATTGATGTTAGATTTTTGAAGATTTTTTTCCTTATATTTCTTCTGGTGGTCAGCATAACTGAGTAATTACCCTCTCTTCTCTTTTATTTCACTTCAAACTTGGGGTTGCCTTCCTCGTCGAGCTGTATCTCCACGTGGTCGCCGGGCTTGATGTCGCCGCGGATGAGCATTTTCGACAGCGGGTGGCGCAGCTCCTTGCGGATGATACCCAGCACGGGACGGGCGCCATACTGCTGGTTGTAGCCGCGCAGGGCGATGGCCTGGCGCGCCTCGGGGGTGAGCGTGAGCGTGATGTTCTGCTCGTCGAGGAGCTTCAGCAGGCCCTTCATGTGGATGTCGAAGATCTGAGCCACGGTCTTGTCGGTGATGGGCGAGAAGGGCACAATCTCCGTCAGACGGGCCAGGAACTCCGGGCGGAAGTAGCCCTGCATGATGTCCATCAGCTCGTTGTTCTCGGGAATGACGCCGCTGTTGAACCGCTCAACGATGGTCTTCGCGCCGATGTTCGACGTAAACAGTATCAGAGCGTTGGAGAAGTCGCCCACGCGCCCTAAGCGGTCGTGGAGCTTACCCTCGTCGAGGATCTGGAGGAAGAGGTCGAACACCGACTTGTGAGCTTTCTCTATCTCGTCGAAGAGCACCACCGAGTAGGGGTTCTGCCTGATCTTGTTCACCAGCAGACCGCCCTCCTCATAGCCTACATAGCCCGGAGGGGCACCGTAGAGCAGAGCCACGGAGTGCTCCTCCTTAAACTCCGACATGTCGAACCTCAGCAGCGCGCTCTCGTCGCCGAAGAGGAACTCTGCCAGGGCTTTCGACAGCTCTGTCTTACCGGTACCCGTAGGTCCGAGGAAGAAGAACGAGCCCATGGGCTGACCCTTTTTGTTAAGGCCTGAGCGCGACTCGTAGACGGCGTCGAGCACCTTCTTCACGGCGTGGTCCTGACCGACGACACGCTTCTTCAGCGTCTCCTCGGCACCCAGCAGGCGGTCGCGCTCCTTCGTCTGCACCTTACCAAGGGGTATGCCTGTCTGCTTGGCCACCACGGCGCTCAGGTCGTCGCTCTTCAGCTCGCTGTGGCGCAGGGCCTCGTCGCCCAGGTCGTTGTCTACCTTCACGTGGGCCATCGTGCGGTCCAAGAGGTCGATAGCCGAGGCCGGCAGCGACTTCTCCGTCAGGTAGCGCTTGGCCAGGCGGATGGCGTCGCTCATCACCGTGGCGTCTACCGTCAGACCGTGATACTTCTCGTAGGCGGGCATCACGCCCTCCAATATCTTCATCGTATGCTCCACGTCGGGCTCCTCGACGGTAATCTTCTCAAGGTTCGACACCATCTCCTTGTCGGTCTCAATGTTCTTGGTATAGCCGTCGATGCTCGATGTGCAGAGCAGCTGCAGGTGGCCTTTCTGAAGCTCGTTCTTCAGTATGGCCGAGGCGCTGAACAGTGCGCCCTGCTTGTCGAAGAGCTTGTCGATGCCCTCAATCACGAGCACGGCATTCTGGAGCTCGCCAATCTCGGTGGCCACGCCCTTCATGCGGTCGTCCACCTCGCCCTTATACTGGGCGTCGGCGCCTAAGGCCACCAGGTCTAAGGCGTAGACCTGGGCATCGCTGAGGAATCCCGGCGCCTTGCCGTCGGCCAGCTGCCGCACGAAACCGTGTACCAGCGACGTTTTGCCGACGCCGGCCTCGCCGGTAATCAGCAGGTTGGCCTTCGTCTTGCGACCCAGGATTTCGTAGATAATGTCTACCTCGTTCTCAAAGCCTACCACGGCGTCCAACTGTCCGCCACGGGCGGCGGCCGTCAGGTCCTGGCAGTACTTGCCCAACGACCCCTTGCCGCCGGCAGCGGGGGTCTGCTTCTTCAACTCGGCACCCTCCATATAGGGTGCTTCCACATTGGCACCACCAGCGACTTTGGCGCTGATGTCCGACGGCGTCAGAGGCAGCGTCTTCAGCTGGTCGAAGGGGAAGCCCACGCCCGGCGTCACTAACGAGGCTAACACACAGACGGGCGTCAGCTCGTCGAGACCGAACTTAGCCTGGTAGCTCTCGGCCTCCTCCATCACGGCCTGCGACTCGTCGCTGAGTTCCAGGTCGCGCATGGGGCGCACAGCCCGCGGGGCCAGCTGCATCTGCACGTCGGCCCAGTCTTGCAGGTAATAATAGTCTTTGTTCAGGTCGCTTTCTATGAACGACACCAGACCTATCTCCTTGTGCAGCACGGCTCGAAACAGGTGCGCCGGATAGATAGCGTCACTGCAGTATTCCTCGGCAAAGGAATTGGCAATAGTCTTTAATTTAGATATCATAACGTAATGTCTACAGATTGGTTTTAAGCATAATCCGATACAAAATTAAGCAAAAACTTTCTTTCTGCCGCAAGATGCATCAAGAAAGTTTTTGCCTTTAAATATTGTTAACGCTTTGGTACGCGCACACAACAATGTTTATGGATAATCGCGGCCCGTCGTTTTTTCGGTGCTTGACGGCGCTGCCCCTCCCCTCCCATGTAGGGGAGGGGCTGCGCCGTCATGTACCAGAATTACCGACTAGTTCATTGCTTATATTCTTCAATAGTCCACTTTGAGGGTACATTGGTGGCCGTTGACCAAATGCTGCTGGCTCCTGATGCCCTGTAGAACGTACCGGTGGTAGTAACGCCGCTGAACCATTCAGTCACGCACCCTGCAGCCGAGATGTCGGTGGCCAGGCAGACGATGCGCGTCAGGCCTGTGCAGCCGTAGAACGTCTTGTTGTAGCAGTTGGCGGGGAGCGTGGTGATGGGCAGAATCAGGTTTCGCGTGCCGTGGTTCTTTAGGTGGGTATTATCAGAAAACAGGCTGTAGAACGTACCATCGTAGGTGGTCTTAGAACTAAAGCTTGTTTTGTCCACCAGACTCATGATGTTGCCATAGATATAACAGTCGGCAGAGCATTTGATGTGCATAAAGCTGCCAGTTCCAGTAACAGTGCCTAACGTGCTATTATTGCCTCGCAGGTAGAGTTTCTGCCCGGGGTCAAGATTTATAGAAATACCATTTGTACCCTTCTGATACCAGTTCACCTTATCGGAGCTATACTCCAGGTCGGTACCATCGATAAACTGCGTTACGCTTACCGTTCCGGCCGCCACGGCCTCAAGGGTCAGTGGCTGACTGATGTCACCGCTGTAATTCACACTCTTCATGTTCACCTCGACCTCATAGGCTTTGCCATTCTCAAATGTGATGCTCGACTTGCTGAAGCGGTAGTCGTTTCCACTGCCGTCGGTAGCCGTCAGCACATACTTGTCGGCGCCACTCTTCTCATTGCGCAGTGCCACCCACAGCTCATTGGTAGCCGAAGAGGGGACGACGGTGATGGGGCCGTAGGTGCTGGTATTACTAGGATGATTTAGGAATGCACCCTTCGTCTGCACCAACTGATTGCCGGCGGCGCTGATGGTCAGGTATTTAACTTTCAAGTTGTCATTACCGCTGCTATTCTTCAACACGAACTTCACAATGGCCTGCTCGTTGGAAAGCGTAACGGGGTTGGCGGTAATTATATGAGTAGTGCCGTCAATAGCTTTAACTGTCGACGCACCCGTAGCATAGTCGTAATCGGTGGCGAGCTTAGCAGGCGTGCCCGTCTGGCCAGTGTATTTCCACTCATCCTTGTCGCCGGGAAAGACGAAGTGAAGGGCTTCTCCTGTCGAAATGGCCCCAAAGACATTAAAGATAATATCCCCCGACAGCTTTGTGCTCGTTTTGCCTACGCCTGAGGACGCGGGCTTCAACCCACCAGAAGCAACACTCCAGGCGCTACCAAGATACACATTCACCTTATCGCTCGCTCCCCACGTCTTATTCAGTACATCACCGTCAAGACTCAGCGCCCGTGTCAGCTGGCGCCGCGACTCGGCGGCCAGGGGGTCTAACTGCGCCTCCACCTCTAAGCGGTACACCGTCGGCGTCGTCGGCTCGGGCGTCACCACGGTCTCTGGCTCCACAGCGCTGTCGTCGCCCGAGCAGTTGGCCATCGTCAGCATGGTCAGCAGCGCCACGACCATCTTCAGAAACTTCTTCATATCAGTCTTCACTACTATCTGTCCAAGTTTTCTTCTGCATCTTACCATACGAATGCACCGTTACAGTGCCTTCCATCAGTCCTAATGCCGGTCGCAGCTCATAGCTACGCACCTCAGGAGTAATATAAGTCTTTCTATTCATATAGTTATGTGTTTATAATGAATAGCGGCCACCGCCGTCAGGGGGCAGTGGCCGCCGTTAGCTATTTTGCAATTAAGCACGAGGCTTACTTAGCGTCTTCGAGCACAGGCTCGTCGGCAAAGTCGAGCACATTCTTGCGGTTGGCCTGCATACGCTCGTACTCCTCCTTGGAGCCGACGATGAGCTTGTCGAACTCACGCAGACCGGTGCCGGCGGGGATGAGGTGACCGCAGATAACGTTCTCCTTCATGCCCTCAAGGTAGTCCACCTTACCGCGGATAGCGGCCTCGTTGAGCACCTTCGTCGTTTCCTGGAACGATGCTGCCGACATGAACGACTTGGTCTGCAGGGCGGCACGGGTGATACCCTGCAGGATCTGTGTCGACGTGGCGGGCACGGCATCGCGCACCTGTACGAGGCGCTGGTCGCGGCGCTTGAGTACGGAGTTCTCGTCGCGCAGACGGCGGGCGGTGACAATCTGTCCGGCCTTCAGCGTTTCAGAGTCGCCGGCGTCGGTAACCACCTTCTTGCCCCAGATGCGGTCGTTCTCCTCGGCGAAGTCGAGCTTGTCGACAATCTCCTGCTCGAGGAACGAGGTGTCGCCGGGGTCGTTGATCTGCACCTTGCGCATCATCTGGCGCACGATAATCTCGAAGTGCTTGTCGTTAATCTTGATACCCTGCAGGCGGTACACATCCTGCACCTCGTTGACGATATACTCCTGGACGGCCGTGGGACCCTTGATGGCGAGAATGTCGCCGGGGGTGATAGCACCGTCGGAAAGCGGCGTGCCGGCACGCACGGCATCGTGCTCCTGCACAAGAATCTGCTTCGACAGCGAGACGAGGTACTTGCGCTGCTCGCCGGTCTTAGAGGTGACGATGATTTCGCGGTTGCCGCGCTTCACCTTGCCCATGGTGACCTCACCGTCGATTTCGCTGACCACGGCGGGGTTCGACGGGTTGCGGGCCTCGAAGAGCTCAGTAACACGAGGCAGACCGGCGGTGATGTCACCACCCTTGGCGGCGGCACGCGGAATCTTGACGAGCGTCTCGCCGGTCTTCACCGTCTGGCCGTCCTCCACGACGACATGGCCGCCCACGGGGAAGTTGTAGGTACCAATCTTCTCGCCGTTCTTGTCAAGAACGTCGCAGGTAGGCACCTTGGTCTTGTCCTTCGACTCGGTAACAATCTTCTCTGTCAAGCCCGTAGTCTCGTCGGTCTCAGCGCGGAAGGTGACACCCTCGATGACGTCGTTGAACTTCAGCGTACCGGCATACTCGGTCACGATGACAGCGTTGAAGGGGTCCCACTGGGCAATCTTGTCGCCCTTCTTCACCACGTCGCCGTTCTTGTAATAGAGCGACGAGCCGTAGGGCACGTTCACCGTAGAGAGCACGATATTGGTGTTGGGGTCAACGAAGCGCATTTCGCCCAGACGGCTGACCACCATCTCGCAGTCGCGGCCGTCCTCATCGAAGGGCACTGTGCGCACCTCTTCCATCTCGATCTTGGCCGTCTCATACTTATTGACGATGGTAGCGTTGGCGGCGGCATTGGCAGCCACACCACCGGCGTGGAACGTACGCAGCGTGAGCTGAGTACCAGGCTCACCGATAGCCTGGGCGGCAATGACGCCGACGGCCTCGCCCTTCTGCACCATACGGCGGGTGGCGAGGTTGCGGCCATAGCACTTCATGCAGACGCCCTTCTTCGACTCGCAGGTGAGCACGGAGCGAATCTCGACGCTCTCAATCTCGGCCTTCTCAATAGCCTCGGCCAGCGGCTCGGTAATCTCTTCGCCGGCGGGCACGATAATCTCGCCGGTCTTGGGGTTGACCACATCGTGGACGCTGACGCGGCCGAGGATGCGCTCAGAGAGGCTGGAGATGACTTCGTCGCCATTCTTCAGGGCGGTGCAGACGAGGCCGCGGAGGGTACCGCAGTCCTCCTCGTTGATAATCACGTCGTGGCTGACGTCAACGAGGCGGCGGGTAAGGTATCCGGCGTCGGCGGTCTTCATGGCCGTATCAGCCAGACCCTTACGGGCACCGTGGGTAGAGATGAAGTACTCCAGCACGGACATGCCCTCCTTGAAGTTCGACAGAATGGGGTTCTCAATAATCTGGTGACCCTCGGCACCGGCCTTCTGGGGCTTAGCCATCAGACCGCGGATGCCGGAGAGCTGCTTAATCTGGTCCTTACTACCACGGGCACCCGAGTCGAGCATCATGAACACGGCGTTGAAGCCCTGGTCGGCCTCGGTCATCTGCTTCAGCAAGATGTTACCGATGTCGTTGTTGACGTGGGTCCAGGTATCGATTACCTGGTTGTAGCGCTCGTTGTCGGTGATGAAGCCCATGTTGTAGTTGTCAGTAATCTGCTGCACCTCGGCGTTACCCCTCTCGATGAGTTCGGCCTTCTCCTTGGGGATGATGATGTCGTCGAGGTTGAACGACAGACCGGCCTCGTAAGCCATGCGGTAACCCAGGTTCTTGATACCGTCGAGGAAGGCGCAGGCCTCGGCGAAGCCCACATTCTTGATGACGTCGGCAATGATGTCGCGCAGGCTCTTCTTGGAAATCACCTTGTTGACATAGCCCACCTCGTCGGGGATGATGCCGTTGACGATGACACGGCCCACGGAGGTCTCCACCTGGTGCTTGTAAGGCTTGCCCTGCTCGTCGCGGTCGTCGACGATGACTTTCACCTGGGCGTGGAGGTCGCACTTGCCCTCGTTGTGGGCAATGATAGCCTCCTCAGGACCGTAGAACGACAGTCCCTCACCCTTGGCGCCGGGGCGGATCTTGGAGATATAGTACAGTCCGAGCACCATATCCTGCGACGGCACGGTGATAGGAGCACCGTTGGCGGGGTTGAGGATGTTGTGGCTCTGGAGCATCAGCAGCTGAGCCTCCAGGATGGCCTCATTGCTCAGGGGGAGGTGGACAGCCATCTGGTCGCCGTCGAAGTCGGCATTGAAGGCCGTACATGCCAGGGGGTGCAGCTGGATAGCCTTACCCTCGATGAGCTTGGGCTGGAAGGCCTGAATGCCGAGGCGGTGCAGCGTAGGAGCACGGTTGAGGAGCACGGGATGGCCCTTCATGACGTTCTCCAGAATATCGTAGATGACGGGCTCACGGCGGTCGACAATCTTCTTGGCCGACTTCACGGTCTTGACGATGCCGCGCTCAA
>CAMHKU010000025.1 GCA_946185805.1 uncultured Prevotellaceae bacterium
CCACCGGCAGGCACTCCTCCTCGGTGACGCCGGGATAGACGGTGCTCTCGTAGACCACGATGTCGCCTTTATTGATGACCTTGCCAACGGTCTCGCTGGCCCCGATGAGCGGTCGCAGGTCGGGGAAGTCGTCTTCGTCGACGGGGGTGGGCACGGCCACGACGTAGAAATTGCAGTGGCGAATCTTCTCCAGGTCTGTCGTGCAGATAAAACCATGATTGCTGATGGCTTCCTGCAGCAGGTCGTCGCTGACTTCGAGCGTGGCGTCATGCCCCTGCATCAAGGCGTCGACACGCGCCTGATTGAGGTCGAAGCCAACGGTGGGGAACTTGGTGGAAAACAGCCGGGCCAGCGGCAGGCCTACGTAGCCGAGGCCAATCACACAGATTTTGATATTATCCATTTAGTATGTCATTTGTGGTTAATGCTTAAGCTTTCTTAAGAACTGCTTCATCAGTGCATAGCAGCCACTGGCTTTGACAACAAGCTCGTCGATTGACCGCGTATCGTTGACAGAGAATCGTTTCAGTCGTAGCAAGTCAGTATGACTGTCGTTATAACCAGGGTCTACGGTAATGCCGCAAGTGTATCCCGCCTCCTGAGCCATCTCGACCTCGCGCTCGGCATAGTCGCCGTTAGGATAAGAGATGGTGTTAATGTGCAATCCATAGTCGCGCTCTAAATGCGCCTTGCTGAGGGCAATCTCTGCGCGCGCCGTTTCGTCGTCACACTGCGTAAGAATGGGGTGGAAACAGGTATGCGACTGGAAGTCGACCCACTGACGCATCTCAACTATCTGCTCACTGGTGAGAGCATGGCGGTCGTCATAGTCGCGGGTCAGCTCATAGTCATATTTCAGCAGTGCCTCCAGTCGCTCGTCGTTAGGCAGTCGCTTCAGCCGTTCACGGTCGGGCAGCAGGTCTTCAGAGTGCTTAAACCAGAAGTGGCGGCGTGTGCCAACAATGTCGGAACACAGAAAGATGGTGACCGGTATCTGCAGGCGGCGGATAACGGGCAGCAGCGCATAGTTGCCGGCGTGGCCGTCGTCGAAGGTGATGATGAGTGCCTTCGACGGCAGCCGTGTGCCGCTCTGTCGCGCCTCAAGGTAGTGCTGCAGACTGATGACATGATAGTGCTTGCCGAGATAGCTGAAAGCACGGTCGGCACTGTCGGCGTCAATATCATGAAACATGAGGATGGTCACTTTGCCTCGCTGCACCGTCTCACGGAAGAGCCACGGCAAGCCCGACCAACGTATCAGCTTAAAAACACTGTTGTTCACCGCTTTTTTATATCTTTTAGGTTTAGTCTTCTACCACTATCAGCCGCTTGTTCTCCAAGCGCCAGTTGATTTGCCCTTCCATGGCCTTGATAATATTGCCCACATATTCGGTGCGGTCGTCGTTGGCAGCCTTCGACAGGTATCGCTTGGCGTCTTTCAGGCGCTTGGTCTTTACGCAGGCACAGGCGGCATTGAAGTTGGCAGTGGGGTCGTCAGGATATTGCTTTACAGCTATCAGCAGGGCGTCGGTCCAATCCTCGGTACCCTCGTCGTAACTCTCGGCCACCTTAAACATTTCCTCCATGCTCAGGCCCTCGGGGTGGGTATATATCAGCCGCCGGGCCTGCTTCACGGGGAAGGGCTTGACCTCATAGTCGATGATATAGTCGGTATGTCGCAGTCCGGGATACACATGGGCCAGCAGCCACTGGTAAGGCTCGCCGCCGCCAACCTTCTTGAGCAGTTCCTCCTTGGCGTCGGGATCCATCTGGCGGCCGATGACCTTCAGCAACTCGTCGCGATGCTCAGCCACCACGGCCGGCACCTCAGGCGTCTCTACAAAGTTGGGCGTGTCGTACCAGAAGTCGCCCTTCACCTTGCGGTCCTCCAGGTTGGTAAGGAATCCCGTCAGGTTTTCCCAGTCCTCAGGGGTGAAGGTTGTCTTAAACACTTTGTTATCGAAATGATAGTGGCGCTGCACGTAGTTTTTCAAGGCTTCCGTTCGTCCTTTGGCCAGGCGGGTGTTGTTGCTGTAGGGACTCTCTGGCGAGGCATAGCCGTGGAGCGAGATGGCGGTAATGACCACCGACTTGTCGAACAGCGCGCTGTCAATAGAGGCGCGAATCTTGGCCAGTTCGGCGGGGTTGTTGCGATAGTCGGGATAGATGACGGTCTCGTTGACGGGGAAGTCGAGGAAGGCGTGTCCCTGAATCTGGCGCATCTTGTTATCCTCGGGGTCGGGCATGATGAGCGGCAGGGGCGGACAGTGCTTCAACTTGTTGAGCCGCACGACGGGCAAGGTGCGAACGCGCTCTTTCTTAATCAGCAGGTAAGTGAGGCCCACCTTGAGGTTGGTGCGCATGTCGATGGGGGCACCGGCCTTGACGCCGTTGAAATGGTCTTCGAAAAGCGTATGGCTCAGTTCGGCACCTACGCGCCAGCGGTCGCTCAGGCGCCAGGTAGCGGTAACGCCGGCACGCACGGCAGGCAGCAGCTTGCTGGAGCGTGAATAGGGATGAGTGTATGACAGAGGCACCTTGTCGAAACCCCATGTATAGACCGCCCCGATGCCTGCAAAAGCCTTCAGATTAAACTTGGCGGCGCTGCGGCGTGACTTGCCGCGCCAGGCATCGCTCACGTCGAAGGTGGCGTCGCCGAAGAGTCCCACATTATTCCAGCCATAGACATCTTTCGATTCACACTCCTGCACGTTGCGGCTCTTATTATGATTCAGCCGCAGGGCCACACGCCATCCCCACAGCGGACTGACCTCTCTGCCGACGGCCAGGAAAGCGCCAAGCGACCAGGGGTAGCCCGAAAACTCCGTCCAGGGCAGGTTTTCATTAGCCGACTTGTTGATACCGCCGAAGAGTTGCACATAAAACGGGTCGCGTAACTTGTTGATACTGTCGGAATCGCTACGCGCCGACAACCTGAAGGTGTCGTCGCTCCCGACCTGCGCATGCACTGACAGCGAGCACAGGGCGATGACTGAAAACGCGAATAATCTCATTGATATCATCCTCCGTGAGTATTTAGTAGGTGACATAGGTATTATATTGCGGTACCTGGTACCACTCCCAGAAGCGCGTGCGGGTGACGTCGTGCGACCAGCCAGGGAAATCGGCATACGCGCCATTGATATGCACGCCCTCCATGGGCCACTGCCAGTTGCCGGCCACGAGCAGGGCCTCAGGCATTTCGCCGGGCGCACTGGGCAGCGTAATGACATCTGTGCAGTCGTCGCACGTGCCGCGCTGAATCTCTATGTAGAAGCGCTTGGCATCGTTGGCCATGGTGTAGCCCTTAGGCCAGGGCACACAGTCGATGGTCATAAACGGCGTGTTGGCCACCACGCCCTTGGTGTTGATATAGGTCTCAGGATTCCTGGCCCCCAGCAACTGGTGGACCTCGCCTAAGTTCTGGTCGCCATCGGGACCGTCGTAATGAAGATACATGCGCGACGTGGAACCGGCGGCAAGCACTGTGACGCAGCATTGCTCATTCTCGTAGTCGGGAATCACCCTGATGACGGCATCGTTGAAGTCGAAGTCGGCGTCACGGTTCACGTCCTCATAGGCAATGGTCCAGGGGAAAGGCGTGCCGGGCGTGATTTCTGGATCGGGATTAGGGCCGGGATCGGGACCGGGGCCGGGGTCGGGACCGGGGTCAGGGCCGGGGTCGTCCTCCTCGATACCCGGTTTCACAATCTCGGGCATGAAGATTTCCAAGTCGCTCACCACGCCGAAGATGACATCGTTACAGTCGTGGTCGCCACCGTCGAGCAGGTCTTCCATACCCATCCAGATGACCTGGTCGTACTTCTTGACAAAGCTGCGGTGCTTGCCACGGCCATTGCCTTCAACATTCATAAACTCGGCGCAGAAGCACGTACCCTTAAAGTCGTTTTGATTAGTGGTGTAGGGTATAATGTTGTTCTCTTTCAGCAAGGTCCACTGCTCGGGGGCACGCACCTCGTCGGAGCGCAAGAAAAAGCCTATATGAGTGCCCTCTGGCAGGTTGATTTCAAAGGAGATGCCGCGCATGGCCGACACGTTGCGCTCATAGCGCATGAAAACCACCTGCGAGTTGTAGGCATCGTCGCCCACGCGGTCCATATTATAACAGGTGGTGGCTCCATACCTGTCGGAAAGGTCGAAGTTGGCGTCATACCAGGTACCAGCCTTAAACACATGGCCATCGATTTCGTCGTCGTGGTTAATCTGGTATTGCACCTTGGCCAGCCCGTCGATGTAGTCCCACTTATGGGTTTCCGAGAGGTCTACATAGATAATGTCATCCCACGTGTTGGGCGAATGGTAGTAATATCCCAGGATACGGGAGTCTTGTGCGCCCTCATAGCCATTGACCCAGGTGATGCTGAACGGGCCGTGCGACTTCAGCTCGTAGTTAGTGTTGAGTTCCAGCACCTTGGCGTCCTGATTGCTCTTTGAGATGTCCATCATGGAGTAGAAATCCTCAATCTGTTCGTCGGTAAACTGGTAGTACTGGGCATTGCCCCTGATACTGTTGCCGCAGAGCGATGGCGGCGGCGCGTTGAAGCGTCCGCGGGTGATGTCGAGGGAGCGGCTTTGCGACGGCGCCTCTATGCTGACGACCTCTTCAGGCTTGCCACTCAAGGTTATCGCCTTGACGGTAGACTTGCCGTTGGAGGTACATATCAGGTTGAGCGTGTTGCCCTGCCCCTGAGGGGCTGTCATGTAGACCATGCCGCTGCCCCGCACCTCTTTATAGTCATAGAGGCGCGTGATGCTGCCACCCGTTGACTGCAGACGCAGGACGGCCGGGGCGTCGGTAGTGACACTCACCCTGATAAGCACGGCAGTACGCCACCACTGTTGTGCGCTGATGGTGGTTCCCAGGCTGTCGAGGAACTGTACGCGGGTGCGCTCCTGGTGAGAAGCCTCCTCGGTACTACAGGCCATGAGCAGCGTGAGAGCAAGAAGTAAGACAGATATTTTCTTCATGGGTTGTTTGTTGTTGTCTTATCGTAGTTGACGGTATTCTCGATGATGCGCGGCGGACACTGGTAGTCGCTGCTGAGCACATTACGCTCCGGGCGGTACCACTTAGTCTTGATATGGGCGATATAGGCCAGCAAATGACAAAGGTTGTCACTCATCAGAGGCTTGCGCTTACAGTTGTCTATAAGGCTCACCATATCGGGATGGCGGCGGCGGTACTTGTCAGAAATCCAGAACATGAGCGGTATGTCATAGTAACGGGTTACCTCTGCCGGCGTCATCTTGCTGATAGGCTTAATCCGGCCTGCCACATCGGACACATCATAGATATGCTCACCGTGGTCAGAGAAAAAGAGCAAGATGGCGTCACGGTCTTTGTAGAGACTGACAATCTTTCCAAGTACATAGTCGTTATAGTAGACGGCATTGTCGTAACTGGCAATTTCAGCCTTCTTGGCCTGAGTGAGATAATCAGCCTGTAGCTTGATGCTGTCGGCAGTAAAATGACAGAAAGCTGCGGTATGCGGATAACGCTCCTCGGTGTCGAAATGCTGTCCCATCAGATGAAACATATACAGAGTATTCTTGTCGTGACGGCTCAGAGGTTGCTGGCACGACTTTGCAAAGTCATCTATAAGGTCTGCGTCGTAAGTAAAACTCCGCTCGTTGCCAGCGTCGTATGACAGTTGCGAAACGGTGGGATGGTGCAGATAGGCATTCAGCGTGAAGTCGAAGCTTTTAGAAGTGTTTTTATCATATTGATTGTCCCAGAAATATACATCATAGCCGGAAGCCTTAAAAAGAGCGGGAAAGAAAGGGGAGCCAAGCCATCGCTCGTTGTCGCCGACGCTATTGAAACTGAAGAAATTACGCAAGGCTATCGACGTGCGGTCTGATGTCGTCACTACATTGTCAAAAAGAATCAGGCGCCCCTGGGCTTGCTCCTTGGCCATCAACGGCATGGTATTCTGCGGGTAGCCATAGACAGAGGCATGTGACTTGATGAAAGACTCGCCAATAACGACAACGATGGATAGAGAGTCGTCGGCAACCGGACTGGAAGACTCAGAAAGAGCATTCTCTGTCGCGACGACGGCGGACTGGCTTTCGTCATTCCATAAGAACAGGAAATAGGCATTGCATATCATTCTGCGGATATAGTCGATGCGCGACTCTTTAGGCGTATCGCAGAAATTCTCAAAGGCCGACAGAGTGGTGTTTCGGAAACCGTTGACAAAGTGTGTCGTTTCAATGACTGAGATGCATAAGATACTGAGTATGAAAACGGCAAACACCTCACGGACAGCTTTTGGCCATAAAACAGCAGCGCGCTTCTGATACCACTTTTCAATAGCCACCAACAGTAAGATCAAGACCAGCAGTATAACAAAGACCATCTGACTGACAGGCCGGAAAGCGAAAGTCTGAAAAAACTCCTGAGTTTCTTTAGGAGTCGTCTCAACGACGAGCAGCATGATGTTTTCAGTAAACAGTGTCCCAAAACTGGCACGTAAGAACATATTGATGCCGAAAACCGTGAAGATGAACGCATACAGCAAGACTTTCATCACAGGCCATTTCATGCCGCTAAGCAGCACGCACAGCAGATAGGCTAAGGCCAAGACCTCGGCAGTGTTGAATAGCAATACATAGATAGAATATGAGAACCTGTTGACGACGAAACCATCAGCTACATCATTAAAGAATCCGGATATCACATGCGGCAACAGCAATACCGAACATGTCAGGAAAAACGGCAAGTTAGCAACTACAGGCTTGCAGATGCTATCGACTATCTTGTCAAGAGTTTTTGCCATGCAGGATAAAATATGTTTTAATACGCACGCAGATATATTTCAACCGCTTGATATAAGTCTGCAGGCGCGTGCGCTTCTTGACCCACGACGCCATGTAATGGTGGATAGTGCGGGTGTTCTCTGTAATATGCAGTTCGCCGGTATAATAATTCAGCGGACAGAAATATTCCTCAGGATAGATCAGCAGGCCGTTGACACTCACCACGCCATTAGGGAACTCTTCCTTGTGCTCATAGTCCAGAAACTGCGTGGCATTATGGATGACATTACCCGTGCTCCTGCCATTCCAGCCGACATAATGATGGTGGTTGTAGTAGTCCACCATGTGAGCAAAGAACGGATGCCTCGGCGGCACGGCCATGCCTAAGCCGGCGGCCATATTGCCGTGGGGATTGTCATGCTCAGAACCTTCAGGGCACTCAAAGCCGGCAAAAGGCCCGTGCTCAAGAATGTCGTCGAGAGGGCGTATCAGCTCTACATCGGTGTCAAAATAGATACCGCCATAATGATATAATATCCAGAAGCGGGCATAGTCGCTCACATGAGCAAACGACCTCAGACGGTAAGCCTCGGCCACGTAGGGGGCTTGGTAGACGTCGAAGTTGCTTTCATTCCACTCCTTAATCTCGCAGTCGGGCAGGAACTTCTTCCACGAGGCGATACACTTCTTGGCCAACTCGGGAAGCGGGCTGCCACCAAACCAGCAGTAATGGATAACCTTAGGTATACCGCAAGGAAAGACTGAAGAATCTTTTTGTACCATTTCTATTAGCTTCTTAAATATTATCGTTGACGTTTTCTGAGTTTCTTGGTAACAAAGGTTTTGATAAGGGCACGCTCTTCAGTGTTCATGCCTGCCAGATAGCAAGCAGTCACAGTAGTGAAGACTGTTATAATAATTGTTAGCAGCGAGAACAGCAGCCCTGAGGGTAGCGCCAGCTTCATGACCATGGGTACCAATGCTGAGAGGATGGCAACTGTGAGACACGGTTTGACCACCATCAGGAGATACTCCTTGATACTCATCTGAATCATTGACATCACATTATAGAGCCTGACACCACAGGCCATAAAGGCAACCACAAACTGCACCAGATAGACCGACCAGGGACTACCGCCCAGGCGCAGGGCCACATAGGCTATGGGGAGGGTGAGCAGTATCAGGCTGCCGTTGATGATCTCGTATCTGCGAATCTTGCCCGTGGCCGCGATGGTAGTGGCCAAAGGGTCGGAAATCAGTTCCATCACCAGCGTCAGCAGCATCAGCCTGACAAAAGGCACTGTATAATCGGGCACCTCTTCAAGCCATAGCCGCAGGATATTGGGAGTTTCCACAATCAGCGGAATACAAAGGGCGAGAAGCAGGTAGAAGGTAATCTTACTGCTAAGGAATATCAGACTATGCACCTCAGCCATCTGCCCGGAGGCATACGTTTTGGTAATCTGCGGATTGATAGCCATCTGGAAATTCTTGGCAAACTGGCTGACGGCCCCCTGCACCTGAATAGCCACTGCCCGCGCCGCATTGACCACGGGGCCGAAGAAAAGGTTGAGCAGGATATTGACACCCTGCAGGATAGCCACATAGGCAAAATTGCCCCACATGCTCCACCCCGCAAACGACACCATTTCCTTGAACAGCGCCTTGTTGTGAACCCATGAGTAACGGCACTCCTTGAAATGGCGCACGCAATAGACATTATACACCATCCTGATCATCAGCTTCTCACAGGCAAAGAGAATGGCATAGAGCACCAGGCGGTTGTAGTCGAAAGCCATCAGCAGATAGACAATGAGCAACTTCAGTATGGCATCGAGCACAGAGATATAGGCAAAGGCCGACATCCTCTCATGGGCAATGATGGCAGCATTATAGGGGAAGCTCATGATATTGATAACCGCCGTAACAATGCTCAGCTGGTAGACCCAGAACGCCGCGTCGAGGCGGTCGGGCGGTATCACCAGCTTCTCAAGCAGAAACCATAGTCCGACAGTCTCTGCCAGAAAGACGATGACCAACGAGATGAGCAGATGGATATGAATGCTCGTCACGAACACTTCGTGCAGCCGCTCATGATTGTCCTTGCCCATTTCGAAGGAAAGGAATCGCTGGGTGGAAACCGTCATGCCGTCGTTGATAAAACTAAACAGGATGACGATTCCCCCCACGACGTTGTAGATACCATAGTCCTCAATACCCAGCGCCTGCAATATCACTCGCGACGTGTACAAAGCTATACACATCATGAGTGCCATGCGGAAATACAGCATTGCCGTATTCCGCGCCATGCGCTGGTTGTCAGGGATATAGGTAGGCATACAGGTTATCAGCGCTTATCGTCCCATCCGAAGGGGTGAGCAGCCAGCGGCATCTTTGCCATGGGATGATAATCGCCCTTCAGACCTATGGGGTTGGCATTACGGATGTCGCTCACAATCTCAATGCTGGGACGAGCCTCGCTGATGCGGAAGCCCTCACCGGCCAAGATCTTCTCATAGCTCTTGGTGTGCAGCTCGGTGAATCCCACGCTGAATTCGAACTCCTCGCCGTCGATGTTGAGTGTGCGGTAGGTACGCTTCTCGCCTTTCACGGCGTTGGCAGGCAGGCACTCGGCATTGATGCTCAGGAAATAGCGCACGCGCGCCTTCTCCAGCTCTAAGTAGCCTGCCACACGGTCGAAGCTCATCACATGGACGACGTTACGCTTCACGGGGCCGAACACCCACTGCAGCATATCGTAGAAATGTACGCCGATATTGGTAGCCACGCCGCCACTCTTGCGGATATCTCCCTTCCATGAGGCGTAATACCACCTGCCGCGCGAGGTGATATAGGTAAGGTCAACGTCGTAAATCTTGTCGGCGGGACCTTCCTCTACCTTCTTTTTTAGAGCGGCAATGGCATCGTGCAAGCGCAGCTGCAAGATGGTGTATGCCTTGTGGCCGGTCTCCTCCTCCAGCTCTACGAGGTTGTCAATGTTCCAAGGGTTGAGCACCAGCGGTTTCTCGCAGATGACATCGGTGCCCAGGCGCAGTCCGTAGCGGATAAAGGCGTCGTGGGTGTAGTTAGGCGTACAGATTGAGAGGAAATGCAGAGGGTCTTTGGTGCGCATCTGCTTAGAGCAGAAGCGGTCAAACTGTTCGTTCTCGGTAAAGAACTCACACTCGGGGAACGAGCTGTCCAAGCGTCCCACACTGTCGAACTTGTCGTAAGCAACGATAAGGTTATTGCCGGTGTCGGCAATAGCCTTGATGTGGCGAGGAGCAATATAGCCTGCAGCGCCGATAAGAGCAAAATTCTTCATTTGATTTGTTTTTTTGGGGTTCTACGAGATGTTGTATGGGGCGTATATTCGTTTTTGGAAAACAGGGAAAAACAAGAAAAACAGGAAAAAAAACAATGTAGACTACCAGCGTAAGGTTTTTATCAGTTTTTCCGGTTTTTATCTGTTTTACAAAAAACTATCCATCCACACGAAATCTTGCAGAACCTTTTTTTGTATTATACTTTATTCAACTTTCAGCCTTCACCTTTCAACTCTTCCTTATCATTATCAGCACGCGTTTAACGATATTCTTGGCGTTTTGCAGCAATAGTTCCTTACACCAGGGTCCGACGCTGTCAGTCCATCGCTGCGGGTGGGTGGTAATCATTATTCGGGCCGGCAGACGTCCGGTGAGCAAGGCTGTAATGATTTCATCCGTGGAATGAAATGCCCAGCCTTGAGCCTCCCACTGCTCCTGATAGCCTTCAACCTTGTCTCTGACACTCACCTTAAAGCCATCCCAGCAACGCCCTGTATCTGTCAAGTAAAGCATCCTTGAGAAATCAGTGTCCAGATAAGGCTCACCAATGATTCCCAGCGGCTTGTAGTCATACTTCTTCCAGATATCCTTGCTGTCGTAAGGCGAGCGTGGACTGCCGTGCATACAGATAGTCTGCACGGGAACCAGTTTTCGCAACTCCTCCAGATGCTGACAGAAGTCTTTATACGCTGCCTTCACATCACCATTACAGGTGGTCAGCGACTCATAGTGATAGCCCACCTCATGCCCCATGCCGGCAATCTCGCGGATGACAGTTTCGTCCCAACTTTCAGGCACAGCCCTGAAGTAGTAGGTAGCCTTCGCGCCAGCCTCGTGTTCCACCTTGGCTGTAATCAGCGAATTCTGGGGCTTCAGGTCCACGTCATGGCGCATCACGACTATCTTGCCACGGTCGCCGGGCTTGACAGCAAGATACTCTGCATACGACATGAAACGATAGCCAAATTTATTCAGAGCGTCTATCAGCTTTCTGTATTTTTTGATAGTAAAATCCATCTATTGGCTATTTGAATCTATACTGATAATCTGGATTCTCGGTCATGATACGCTTGCTCTCGGGATAATTCTCAACAAACCATACAAGAAAAGCCGTAACGTCGATATGATCCTTTAGTAGTTTTTCTCGCTTAACGCGCCATTGCTCCGACAGTTTCTGTTTATCCATGCTGAGAAGCTCTATACATTTCTGCAATGCCTTATTCAAATCTTCCTCGCTCGACTTATAGCAGAAGCAGAGCCCGTAGTTGTCTTGCTCATCCTGCAAATACCATGATTTCATGTTGTTATTGTTCAAAGCCGGAACGCCCAGCACTGCTGCCTCGGCAGGGATGGTGATACTCTCACCCCATACCAAAGAAGCGTAAGCCATGACATCGAGAAGCTGTTCCGGCTTTGTCCGCAAACGGTATCCTTCAAGTTCTTTGGGCAATGCGCCCTCTGACGAGATGAACACTCTTGCATATTTCGACAGTGTTTTTACTGCCTCTATTTTTTGCTGGGGTGACACGCCTTTATTCCCTATGTCGTGTGTCGCATTAAGAGCAATGAAACGTACAAGCACATATTTCTCATCAGGCCTTACCCCCAAATCATCAAGGATTCCTTTGTCTGGCTTGTAGTATTTTGGGTGAAGATAAGAGAGTTCGTGGTACCCAGCATATCTTATCTCTTTCTTTGACACCCGAGGATGCTCATAAGCTCCCGTAAGTATTACTGGCGTAAAAGGCTCGTAAAGGTGTATCTGCTCCATGTTATAAGTATCATCAAAGGCTATGTGTGGCTTCCCAATGAGCCACGCAGCGTGAGCCGAATACATGGAGCCATGACTTAGCAGCACATCGGGCTTAAACTTGCGGCAAACCTTCCACTCCATATAGTCAAACTTTAGCAGTCCCAGAATTTTCCCAATAATGGATTTATACTTGGGGCCAAACGACTCGTAAGTAAAGCCATTGGCCTTGAGAAGGTCTATCTCGAATTCTTTTTCCCTGCACGTAAAGAGTAACTGATGTCCTCTCTGCTGCATGATATGGGCAAAATTCTTAAATAAATGTACATGAGCGGGATGCCCAATGTCTATCAGTATTCTCATATCCCTTGATTTTTTTAACAAACACTACTGTAACACCATCTACTATTCTCCCACCTTCTTAATAACCCTTGCCGGATTACCCACAGCCACGCAATGGGCCGGAACGTCTTTCGTCACAACAGAACCAGCCCCGATAACCGCACCTTCGCCGATGGTTATCTCTGGCAGCACTATAACTCCGGCTCCTAACCACACATCGTCCTCAATAGTAATCCATCGCTCTTTCTCCGTCAGTTGCTGTTTTACTTTTGAATTGTTGGCATGGGCCGTCAACACCAATATACATCCCGGTCCTATCGCCACCCGGCGGCCAAGTCGGAGTCGGCCTCTGTTAGCATAGGCTAACGTGATAACCAGGTCGTCAGCGAAATAAGTCCCCTCGCCCACTTCATAGCCTAAGGCCCGGAGCGCCCAAACCCTCACTCTCCTGTCAGGGAAATGAACGCCTACCTTGTATATCAGGCAATACTTAATACGCGTCAAGAGATGTCCCAAGCTCATATTCCTATAGTTTTTTAATGATTTTAACTCCCACTTTTCCTATCTCGTAGAGCAACGGACTAATCACTGCCTGGAAGCGTCCGTGCTCTACCAGCTGCCCTCCAAACGTAGACTTGAAATCTCTCACGCCATAAGCCTCATTGGGCTTGCCGGCTCCCATCATGTCATAATGATGATAGCCGTTTCTTGCAGCATACATGATAGCTGCATATTTAGCGACAGAGGAAGGATAGATATTTTTGTGGACACCGTCTTCGCCACAGGCGAACCATTCGTAAAGAGCATGACCGGGGAAACTGACACACAACGTGCCGCCTACGATTTTTCCATTGAAACGAACCAAGAAGTACTTAGCGTATGGCTTGGAGAACAGATAGTCGAAAAATGCTAACGGATAGAGCGGCGTCTTCACTTTATTGACATACAGGTCGAAGAGTATGTCGTAGAACTCGTGCATGTCTTTCTTTGACGGATTCTCCACGACCTCAGCACCATCCCTGAACGACAAACGGATGTTCCGCTTCCGGCTTTTGCTCAGATTGTCTTCGACTATTTCTTCTGACGACGTATCAATATGGAAATTGAGATGAGGTACATAGTCAAATCCGCTATTCATGAACACGTCCTTCCATCGCGAGTAGTCCTCAAAATTGCGAAACTCGGTATAGATAGCTTTCCCCCGCAGGCTTTTTCTGCAATGCTGGAGTAGGGTCATAAGCGCCTCATCTGAAATGTCGTCGGCCAACAGCGGTCCGCTGTTGATGATTGCCCGCCGTGACAGGAAGCGCTTCACCATGCCTCCGTCGGCCTGGATGGCCCCCACGATGATGCCCTTCAGCTGTCCCTGCTCTTCAACGCCCATACAGAACGGCTGCATGTGGGGGCTGTTGGCGGCGTAAAGGTCGTAGCAGTCTTTGGTCTGGAAGAAACTCTTGGTGGGCGATGCCTGGAGCAGACGCTCCCACTGACCGCCGTCTATATCCCTGATGTTATCTATAATCTTGATCATTTTATAATGTTGTTGTAGATGTTGATAATCTGTCCGGCTATCACGTCGTTGGCCAGTCCGCGCTGCGCTATCTTTTGCGGGCCGTTGGTCTTGCCGGTAAATGCCACCGCCTGTCGGATGGCCGCAGCTATGTCGTGAGCGTCATACGATGTGACGAAACACCCCTCGACACCCGTTGTCACAGCCTTTACATCGCCGACGTTGACCGAGACCACAGGCGTGCCACAGCTGAGGGCTTCCTTCACCACCTGGGGAGAGCCCTCACGGTGCGAGGTCATCAGCAGGCAGTTGGCAGCGTTCATGGCCCAGTTGACCTGCTCGCGGCTATAGCCGCGCATCTCCATCAGACGGGCACCGTCAACGAGTGCCACGGCACTTTTGGCCAGCGGGCTGTTCTTCACCTCATTGTCGTACGCACCGGCAAAGAGGATGTAAACGGCATCAGGATTCCAGCCTAACAGACGACGGGCCTCAGCCCGCAGCATCGGGTAGATAGCTTGGGTGTCAATGCCACAAGGCAGCACGCACTGATGGCGGGTGCCCGAAGCGGCTTGTGCCTGCAAGTCGGGAGATACGAAGATACTGTACGCCGACAGACGGGCCGTAGCCTTGGAAAACCACCGGTTGCGGCAGCCAGAGTGGATGTCGCTGCCATGAAAGGTGGTCACCACCGGCACCTGCCGCTGCAGATTGGCTAACAGTCCACTGAGTCCGTAATGAGCATGCACAAGGTCGGGCCGGTAATCACGAATCTTAGCTTTCAGCAAGCCCAGATTCGACAGATAGCCCGTAATACCTTTACCATGAATGCCAAAATAGTCGACCTCCACGCCCTTTTCTCTCAAGGCGTCTACTTGTTCCACGATGAACGGCATGAACCGTCCTTTGTTGTGATTGGCTACAATAAGAATTCTCATCTTCGTAGTGCTATATAGTTACAGTCTTTCCAACTTATGATATACGGTTACCCTTCAGCAGAGTTCTGACACGCCAGTAAAGGCCTAAGATGGTTGTTGTGCCCTTTACACCCGTCAGCTTCACCAGACGGGCAGTGCGTCGCCCTTTGGGCGTGGCAGCATAGCGTAGCAGGTCTTGATGCTTGGCCAGTATGTCGATGGCTTCGGCCTTCTCGCTCAGCTTCAGGGTGTGGTGCCTATAGCCCAGGCTCACCCAGATATTGGCCAAATAGGCCAGGATAGCGTCTTTGTTGACACACTCTCGGCTGCACTCTGCCTCCCAGTGCTCAAAGATATGGTCATTGCTGCGGTAGCTGCGTATCGACTCCGAGGTGCTGATGCTTGCCGCCCTGTGGTAGTAGCCGTAGAAGGGCAGATTGTGAAAGGCCACCGTCCGTGCTTCCTGCCAGAGATGGAGGCTCCAGCTCACATCCTCGTCGACGAGTCCCACGGGGAAGAGTATGCCGTTGTCGGTCAGCAGCCGGCGGCGTACCATCAGGAAACACGCGCTCATATAAAACTGCTGCGTGCTGACAAGATAGGCAAACACCGCCTGGGCGTCAGCGAGTTGGCGTATATGCTCTACGTCGTAGTCAGCGGCCGGCACCCTGCGGTTGCCCCGCCAGATGTCTACACGCTTGAAAGCTATCAGGTCGGCATCGGGCACACTGCAGCTAAGCAATGTCTCCAAGCCGTCGGTAAGCAGCCACTCGTCGTCGGAGTCAAGAAACACCACATACTCGCCGCGGGCCTCCGCCAGCCCCTTGTTACGAGCGGCTGACAGACCGCCGTTAGCCTGGTGGACCACGCGGATGCGAGCATCGCGCCGGGCAAGACTGTCGGCTAACTCGCCGCTGCCGTCAGTACTGCCGTCGTCGACCATTACAACTTCCAAATCCGTGAAAGTTTGACCCACCACCGACATGACACAACGCTCCAAATAGGCCTTGACATTATAGACCGGAATGACTACACTTACTTTCATTTCTATTTAATCTTTATGACGTTCCACAGGAAGAGCACACCAAAGGCAAAGAGATAGCCGACGCCCTCCAGGAGTCGTTTTTTGTTGGTTCCCACATCGTTGGTCTCCATCTGGTAGAGGCCATAATACGCTATCGTATAAGTGAAAGGGATATGGAGCAACACCTTGCGCAGCTCAAAGCTTGCCATGATATAACCCGTAGCCAACACCTCTACCAGCACAAAAGCCAGGATGGGAACCATCAGGATGTCGAAGCGTCTGACGGCCCAATAGACGCCTACCCACATGGGGATAGCCAGAAACAGCTTAAACATCAGTCCCGCCCCGAAGAAGGTGATGGTGGTGGGTATCTCGCCTGCTCTCGGAAACAGCGTGGGGAAGGGGCCTAACAGCGCCACAAACCAGCCTACGAAATAATTAAAGCCGCCAGAGTAGTTGGCGGAGCCGTTCTCAGCCAGCAGTTGCTCGCTGTTGCCGCCTTCAGTATAGTGGTCTACCTGACTCTGCAGAAAGGCCAGCGACGCCACAAACCCGACAGCCATGAAGAAGTAGAGAAACACGGAGACGGCGCTGCCCCGCTGGGTAATGGCATAATAGGCGGTAAAGCCCAGGATGAGGAAGGCAGCCACGGCCGCCCGGTAACTGAGCAGTACCACTATCAGCAGGAAGACCATAAGCAGTGCGCGGTGATCGCCCAAGGCTACTGACTTGTAGAAATAGTACATAGCCGAAATAACAAGAAAGACGAAGAACGACTCCTTCAGGCACGTGCAATGGAACAGCACGATATACGACGAGGTGCTGTAGGCCAGAGCCGCCATGAAGGCGTATGCCTCGGGCATGACGTGCTTCCCCATCCTGAAGAGCATAATGGCAGCTACGGCGCCTGTCAGGATATAGATGAAATAGACAAAGTAGAACGACGGCACCAGCCAGAGCACAAAACTACAGAAGAGCAAAGCACCCCAGTCGTCGAATTCGTATTCGGTGACGATGCGCGACATATTGCCCATGAGTCCCATGGAGTTTGACTTCAAGCCTTCTTCGTAGTAAAACAGTCCGTCGGGGTCTTCAAAGAGATACTCCTCACCACCGAAGTAATTGCCGACGACAACAACGAGAGCGCCCATCAGAAGGGTGTACACCAAAACGGCCAGGAAGAGCGCCTTCTCAGAGTAGCGGACGTCGGGGTTGCGCAGGAAGTATACGAACAGCGACAACTGCGTCACAAAGGCATACACCGTGAACACCGTGATAGCGCTCCACGCCCTGCCTTTCGACAAGGTTATCAGAGCAGCCAAGATGAGCATGCCCACGATAAAGATATTATTGTGTAGCCGGTATAGCATGTGTCCTGTGTGCGTCAGTCCCTATTTGCTGTGCTTCATCTTGAGAAGGATGTTAAAGGCCGTGCCCCAGAAGTAGCGCCAGTCGGTGAGGAAGGGTTTTTCCAAGTACGCCTCTATGTATCGGCGCTCCGAGGCCTGAATCTCGTCAAGGCCCTGCGGCGTCTTCTTCTCATAATAGAAAGGTGGCAGCATGCCGGGCTTCACCTTGGTGCGCAACATCTGCATCTCGGGCGTATAGAGCGAGAAGAAGTGCTCTGTCAGGGGCCTGACGCCCACCCACTTCATCTTGCCCTCAAAGACATTCCACAGCATGGGCAGCTCGTCGAGCCAGATAGGCCTGAGGATGCGCCCCCAGATGTTGATACGGAAGTCGTTGGCCAGCTTGCCGCTGTGGTTGAGCTTGTTCATCTCGTAGACATAGTCCTGTAGGTACTGCGAGTAGCTGTGCATGGTGCGGAACTTGTAGACTTCTATCAGCTTGCCGTCCTTGCCTACACGCTTCATCCTGAGGATGGGCGACACGCAGGAGTCGTTGCGCTCCAGCGGTGCCGACCGCTTCACGGCGACGACATGCAGATAGCCATGCTGATTCTCTTCATGCACGATTTTGAACCCCGCTCGGCAGATGCGGCCCAGCACCTCGGTGTGGCTGTAAGTACGGTGACGCGGGCCGGTGATGAAGAAATAGAGCTTGCGCGTCATCCGCATCTTGGGTAGCATCACATGCCATATATACACCAAGACAGTAATAATATATCCTAATCCGAGGGGATATCTTTTCTTGTATCGAGCATATTCCTGCTGTGACGTAAAAGCTATACATTCCAGTTGGTCGCCAACCTTCATCTCATGATTCCAGTTATCAAGGAAATCATTCAAATGCGGAATGCGGTTAAGCTTATCTTGAATAAAAACCTTCATAAATATACTGATAATCAAAAACTGACTACTTTATCAGATAGTGTCCTTCACTCTCTCGCTAATCATGTCAATGTCGGCAGCCGTCAGATAGGGGTGCATAGGCAGCGAGAGCACAGTGGCACTCAGACGCACAGCCGTATAGCCAGCGTAGTTTAATTCTTCTGTGTTAGCATAGTTGCTGAAGGCAGTCTGCTGGTGCATGGTCTTGGGATAGTAGACCATCGACGGTATGCCTGCCTCCTTGAGCGCCTGCTGCAGTCGGTTACGCTCCTGCTCCGAGGGCAGCTGTATGGTGTACTGCGCCCAGCTTGAGCGGAATCCGTCGGGCACCACGGGCGTCTTGACACAGCCGCCAAGCTGCTCAGTATAACGGCGCGCGGCGGCGTTCACCCGCTCCACCTCGTCGTCGAAGGCCCGCAGCTTCACCTGCAGGATAGCGGCCTGGAGGGTGTCTAATCGCGAGTTCATGCCTATGCGCACATTGTCATACTTGTCAGTACCTTTGCCATGCACACGGTAGGAGGCCATCAGCGCTGCCCACTCATCGTTGTCGGTGAACACGGCGCCGCCGTCGCCGTAGCATCCCAAGGGCTTGGCGGGGAAGAACGACGTGGTGCTGATATCGCCGAAGGAGCAGGCTTTCCGCTCGCCGATACTGCCACCGAAGCCCTGGGCGCCGTCTTCGAGTATCAGCAGGTGGTATTTCTCGGCCACAGCCTTGATAGCCGGATAGTTGGCGGGCAGTCCGAAGAGGTCGACGGCCACAACGACGCGGGGGGTCAGCTGCCCGCCGGCGATGACTGCGCGGATGGCGGCATCCAGGCTGGCGGCATCAATGTTGAAGGTTGTGCCGTCTACATCGATGAAGATGGGCGTTGCTCCCTCTAAGGCCACCACCTCGGCCGAGGAGAAGAACGTGAAGTCGGGCACAAAGACGGCGTCGCCCTTTCCCAAGCCCCAGGCTTTCAGTGCCAGGGTGAGGGCGTCGGTGCCGTTGGCGCAAGTCAGGCAGTGCTTTGTTCCGGTGTACGCTGCCAACTGTTGCTCCAGTTCCTTTACTTGGGGTCCCATAATGTAATGGCTCGCCAATGCTACGCTGAGCATGGCCTGGTCAATATCGCTCTTTAGGGCCTCGTACTGTTTTGACAAATCTCTGAATTGCATATTAACTATAGTAAGACTTTAGAATTTAGAGTTTAGAATTTAGAGTTTAGAGTTATGAGTTATGAGTTAAGAGTTTAGAGTTTAGACTGTGATTCCTTTCACCACTTACCTCTTACCTCTCACCTCTTACCTCTCACCTCTTACCTCTCACCTCTCGATGATTTCGCCCTGCTCGTTGACGACGCCAATCTGGCGGGCGGGCACACCGGCCATCAATGCGAAGTCGGGCACGTCACGGGTGACCACCGCTCCGGCGGCAATCATGGCGCCTCGGCCTATGGTGTGGCCACAGACAATGGTGCAGTTGGCACCCAGCGAGGCACCCTCCTTCACCAGCGTCCGCTGATACTGCCCGTGAACGGGGAAATGGGCGCGAGGCACCAGCACATTGGTAAACACACACGAGGGGCCGCAGAACACGTTGTCCTCAAGCTCCACGCCCTCATACACCGACACATTGTTCTGGATACGCACGCCATTGCCTATCTTCACGTTATTGCCAATATTGACATTCTGCCCCAATGAGCAGTTCTTGCCGATACGTGCACCACGCTGCACATGGCAGAAATGCCAGACCTTGGTGCCCTCGCCTATCTGCACGTCGTCGTCGATATAACTTGAAGGATGTACCATACTGTTTAACTGTTTAAGGATTAGAATTTATGGTTATACAAGATTTTATGGCGGGTCGAACCTTTGTTTTTGGAAAACAGGGAAAAACAAGAAAAACAGGAAAAAACGATGTTAGCCAACGGTAAAAGGTTTTTATCGGTTTTTTGGGTTTTTATCTGTCTTTCAAAAAACAATTATTCATCCACACTAAATCTTGCAGAACCAAATTTATGACTTTTTCCAATTCTTCGGTCTCCTGAAGATAATCTTGTTCAGCTGGATAGTCTTCTCGGTCAGCTCCACCGTCTCCACATCTTTCTTGGTGCGCTCATACTTGTGCAGGTAGGCACTGCCATAGCGCACGTTGACGCTCACGCCGTTGAGCACGACATACTGCATCTTGTCCTGCTTGTCGCGCGAGTGTACGGGCTTGAGCTCGTAGAGGCGTCGGCGGTGGAACCGTCCGGCGCGTATGACAAAGAGCGTGCAGTCGGCCAGGTGCTCAATGATGTCAGCATCGGCGAGCATGCCTGCCGACGGGCTGTCGATAATGATGGCGTCGTACTCCTGGCGTGCCTGCTTTAATAGCTGCATCATGCGCGCGCTTCGCAGCAGCTCTATGGGGTTGAGCGGCAGTGCGCCGGCGGGCAGCACATCCAGCGTATCATACTCCTCAGGATGGCACAGCAGCCGGTGAAAGTCATCCTCGTCGCCGCTGAGGTAGTCGGTCAGTCCCAACAGCGGCGTGCGCCACAGTCTGGAAGCCGACGCCTGCCTGAGGTCGCCGTCGATGAAGAGCACATGGCGCCTGCCGATGGCTTTCGTCAGGGCCAGGTTCATGGCCACGTAGGTCTTGCCGGCCTCTATCTGTGTAGACTTCACAATGTAGACACGGCCATGCTGCCCCAAGGCTTTGTTGGCCACGATGGTCTCCATGTTGTTACGCAACACGCGGAAAGCTTCGTTCGAGGCGTCGAGCTTGCCGTAGCCTACGACGATACCGCTCGACTGAACTCTGTGGCCGATGCCGAATCGCAGTAACAGGTTCTTCAGGCTGTGCTCAAGGTTATGCTCCTTGCCGGAATAAGGCACCTCGCCTAAGAACGGTATGTCGCTGTTGGCCTCAATGTCGAAGTGGTCGCGCACACTCTCGTCGAACGATGCCCTCAGAAAGAGGAAGGTCACCGGTGCCAGCAGTCCCAGCATCATAGCCGCCAGGATGATGCCCGGCCTGTTGGGGGCGGTAGGCTTGCCGGCGCCGTGGGGCGGGTCAATGACATAGATGTTCGACGACTTGTAAGTGACGCTGATTTCGTTCTCCTCCTTTTTCTGCAGTAGGTAGAGGTAGAGGCTCTCCTTCACCTTCTTGTCGCGCTGTATGCTCTCCAGGTACTTGGCCTGCTCAGGGTTCGACATAATCTTCTGGGCTGCCTCACTATGGTAGTTGCGCAGTGCCAGCAGCTGTATGTCGATGGTGCGTATGTGGTTGTTGACATTGGCCAGGATATTGTTTCTCAGGCTGGCCAGCTCCTTCTGCTGATTGATGATGAGCGGGTTCTGCTCGGTGGTATAGTCCAAGTGGCTCTGCAGCTGCAGCAGCAGAGTGTTGTAGAGCGTCACCTGCTCTTCGATGATGGCGTTGTTGATGCCCGAGTTGACCAGCAGCAGCTGCGGATGCTCTTTGTCGGCCAGCAGGCTGCGTATATACTCGGCCATGGCTTTCTGGTTGGTCAGCGTCAGGATTTCGGTGTCTGATCGGCTCTGCTCCTGCAGGTAGATGTCACTGACGTGCTCCAGGTTGGTAATGCCGTATCGGCTCTTGTAGACGGCTATGCTGTCGTCCACCGCGTCGAGGTCGCGCTCCAGGAGTTTCAGACGGGCATCGATAAAGGCCGACGTCTGCTTGGTGAGCTCCAGTTTTTCCTGATGTACTTTCTCGTTGTAGACATCAATAATCATGTTCAGCGTCTTGGCGGCCACCGTCGTGGAATAGTCCTTGTAGGTAAGGTCAATCACGGTGCTTTGCATGTCTTCCACCTCGGCGGTAAAGCGTGCCTCCACCTCCTTTGCCTCGTCCCACATGTCCTTGAACGGCATTTCCGGATGCAGCTGATGCACCACCTCTGTCAGCACGTCGAGCGACGAGATGTGTCTCATCACGTTGAGCACGTTGCTCTTACGGTTGACGAATCCTATGCCGCCCAGGCCGTTGCCGTTGCCGTCGCTGCCAGTGCCTTGACCGGCATTCTCTTCTATCACCATGACTGCCGCCGTGCGCGTATAGGTATAAGGTGTCTTGTACAGGTAGAATAGCGCTACAGCCAAACATACCCCTACCGACAGCACGAACCACCGCCAACGCGCGGTACACAGGCGCCACAGGTCGGCAATACTGATGAAGGTCTCTTGCTGTTTACTCTTATCCATCTCTCAACTACTCAACTCTTCAGCTACTCAACTCTTCAGTTCCTCAACTTCTCATTTCCACAGCAGCGCACTCATCGTGGTGAGCAGCGAGGCGATGGAAATCCATAACGACGGCTGGCTCAGGGTGTTGCCACTTGATTTCGACTCGCGTTTGCGCTTGTTGTTGGGCATGACATACACCAGGTCGTTCTGCTGCAGGTAATAGGCGGGCGAGGTGAGCATCTGCTGCCGGTCGCAGAGATTGATGACGTAGGTCTGGTCTTCGCCGTCCACCTCGCGCATCACCAGCACGTGCTCGCGTTCGCCGGTGATGGTCAGGTCGCCGGCATAGGCTATGGCGTCGAGGATGGTGAAGTTGTCTTTCTGAATGTCGATATGTCCTGGACGCAGCACCTCGCCGAGGACGTTCACGCCAAGGTTGACATATTCCACGGTGACTATCGGGTCCTTCACCAGGTCGCGGGCTATGAGCCGCTGCTGCAGGTAGGCGGCCACCTCCTGGCGCGTCTTGCCCATCACCGCCACCTTGCCGAGCACGGGAAAGTCGATGTCGCCCTGCTCGTCAACGGTATAGGCCAGCAGTTGCGACGAACTGCCGCCGCCGGCGCTGCTGCGCGCCACTGTCTGCGGCACAACGCTGCCACCCATGGCCGCCATGTTCTGAGTCACCGACGTGAGGTTGAACTGCTGCACCAGCATAGGGTCGGCACTGGTCACCACGATGCTGACTTTATCCTTTGGCCGCAGGCGCAGGGGTTGCTCCGTCTGAAGGGCCATGCCGCGGATGGCCTCCGCATTCTGGAAATAAGCCACGTTAGTAGGCGCCGAGCAGCTGCAAAGCCATCCCAGCACACAGAGCAGGAAAAGCACTCTGACCTTAGCCATTGGATTCTTCATCTAACAATAGTACTTCAGGATCTTTGGGTATCTCTACATACAGGCGCGTACCCTTGGTGTATGTTCTGTCAAACCAGCTATTACCCTTGAGCAGGCGGCAGATAGACTCGCTGATTTTAAACGTCATGCCGACGTAGTGCAGCTTGTTGTTTTTCTCAGAGAACATACCGATGAATCGCGACTTATACTTGTTGTTCGGGTCGGGTGTGGTGTCGGCAATGCCAAACCTGATTTTATCGTTTATCTCCTCACAGCTCAGGACAATCATACCCTCGTGGTTGATGCGCACGGCGTTGTCAATGAGAAGCTCCAGCAGCTTCTTCAGCGCATCATGGTTGGTATAAATCTCAAAGTCATCGGGTAGCACGGTGCTGTAAGCCATCGTCACCCCCTTAGAGCAACGGCTCTGGGCATGGGCCGTCAGGCTGTTGCCCAAACGGTTGACGTTCACCATGTCTATCAGCGGCAACTCCTCCTTCACATCGTAGAACGACAGTTCGGCCAGGTCTTCCAAGGCCTTGGCGGCATCCTTGTTCTCGAAGGTCAGCCGCTTATTGTTGATCTGCAGCAGCTTGATGGTCTTCCGGTGACGGTATAACAGCAGCACCAGGATGATTATCATCGACGCAGCCACCGTGACATACCAGCGCAGACGCAGGCGCCCGTTCTTGATTTCCAGCACCTGCTGCTCTTTCTGCAGGCGCTCATTGTTCATCTGCACGTAGCAGCTGGCCACCACATTGCCGTGAGACACGCGCACGATGGAGTCGCTTACGCTCTTATACACCTGCATATACTTATACGCATTGGCATCGTCGCCCATACGGTGGTAGATCACGGCCTTGCGCTCGGCGGCAATGTCAGGATCCAGCTGGTCGACGATTTTCAGCGCCTCTTCATACTCGCCGTTGATGATAAAGTGGTTCACCTCTACAATGGGTTTCAGGGCGGCAATGCCGTCGCTCTTCTTCAGCTCCATCATCTGGTCATAGATACGGTTGAACTCCGTCGTATCATTCTTCTTGAAGGCTCCCTGACTGAGCTGGTACAGTCCGCGCCCCTTATGGATAGGTGCCACGTTAGGCTCGTCCACCAGCTGGCGGGCATATTTCATGGCGGCGGGGCCATCCTTGCGGTGATTGGCTATCTTCATCAGTTCCTGCAGGTCGTCGCCGCCACTCTCCTTGGGGAAATGGGCGTGACGGAATTTGAGCGCCTCGAGAAATGCCTGCTCGGCCAGCGCGTAGTCTTGCTTCTGCAGCAGCACCATAGCCTTGGTGTGCAGAGCCAAATACAGACCGTAGACACTATTTTCGGCCTTGGCATAGTTCTGTATCTGGTCTACTATCGAGAAGGCCTTCATATAGTCCTGCTGGGTGGCTTCAAACTGTGCCTGGTTGCCCCACGCCAGATAGAACAGCCGTTCGCGGCCTGTATCTTTACTGGCCTCCTTGAGTTTGTTGGTAATCTTGAAGAACGTGTCAATGTCGTTGCTGTCGAAATACTTCAGCATGTCGGCCTCAAGACGCGTAATCTCAGCATCGGTATATGCCAGCAGCATGGTGCTGACAAACAGGCTGGTGAGCAGGGTTAGTACTTTCTTATACATAAGCTCATAGGGTTTGCTGGTAATATATTCATGTTTAAAAGGTGCGCCCGGAGCGTATCAGTGCCACCAAGTGGCGCAGCTTGGGCGACTTGGGTTGCTGGTCGTGTATATACTGCTTAGCAGCGTCGCGGTACGCCGGCTGCCGGGTCGATATGTAAAGCGCTATCCAGAGATAGGCACGCACGTCGCTGGCGGCTTTCGACTGGCTGCGCTGGTTGATGCGGGCAAGAGCCGTCTCCACTTGTCGGCGCAGCGTCTCCTCGTCGGCCTTGTAGCGGCACAGATGGGCGCAAATCAGCATCAGGGCCAGGAAATGGTGGCGGGCAGCCTCGTTGGCAATGTCGTAGTGGCGATAGCGGTAGAGCCGTGTCAGCATGTCGGCATCGGCACGAATGACGTCCTCGTCGCTTACACGCTTGGCGCGATGGCTTAGGATCTTCAGCAGGTGGTTCTGGGTGTACTCTATGAAGTCGGTACGGATGACGTCGGCACCCTGGCGGTCGATGATGGCAACATGGCTCTTATTGACGTTGCTCATCTTGATGCTCATCACACCCGCCACTAACTGCATCTCCAACTCCAGCTGGAGGGCTCCGCGAACAAGCCTGACGCCTGTCACCAAGGCTTCATTGCCGCTGAAGGGGCCGCTCTTAATCCTCACGCGGTCACGAGCCTCGATACCACCCAGAGGCAGCGTCATTTCCATCTGTCCGCCAAACTTGATGCAGGCATCGAGAAATTGTCGCATCCGATGGTCGGGAACGACGGCAGGATGACTGTCGGTGTCGAGATAGAACTTCAGGCGTATGGCTGGATGACTCTCACGCAGCTTTTTCACATGCTGACTGAGCTCGTCGGCAGGGGCTTTCAGGAACACCAGCCGGGCAAAGTCGGCAGCCATGTCGGCATCAGCCCGCAGAAACTCCTGAGGGTAGAACGGCTCTATCAATGCCTTGCCGCTACCGAGGCGACGGGCATTCTCCTCTTTGAGCCACGCCTGAAAACGCTTCATGTCGTGAAGCGTCATCACATACCAGTGACAGCTCTTTTCTGCCGACATTGTCTTAACTTATACTATCATCCCTCCCCGTGCTTCGCAAGAATGCACCGGATAAATGTTTCTAAACCAAATGGTTAGCAACCGAAAGGCTCGCCTCCGAGCCTGCCTGAATTCCGTGACTGCCACTTTTTCAGCACTTCAGACCGGCCCTAACCTGTTGCTTTTAGTACCTCTTTTGCGGAAAAAGGGGTAAGTTTTTGCAAAGTTACGATTTTTCGACGAAAAATCTGTTGAAATTTTCCAAAACTCTGCCCTCGGGACATAGTTTTAACATATTTTATTAATATTCCTTTTCTTGGGTAGCAACTCAGTCATTATGAGCATTGAAGTGTATAAAGGACAAAAATCTTCAAAAATCTAACATAAATATCTTCTGATGGCGTATTTTTGTAGATTTTGTGCCTTTGGCACACCCGCAAATCTTCAAAAATAGATATTCGCGCAGCTATTTTTGAAAGATTTTTGAAGATTTTTGTCTAAAATAACACATGACTGAGTTGTTACTTTCTTTGAATTTTGATTTTAGTTTCCACCCGTCATCCGTCAGTATCCTTTGTAAACGTCTGGTTATCGGCCACTTATAGGCTGACGGATGACGGATGGATGACGGATGACTATTTTTAAACCCTAATAACGCATAAACATTCACAGCATCGTATATTTATACAACAACACACGGTTTCTGCCCCCGGTCAAGGGACTTTTGTAAAGGATTCGGAAGGTTTTCAAAAAACGGCGGCCGTTTTTGAAAAAACGACGGCCGTTTTGAAAAAAACAGCGGCCGTTTTGAAAAAATCGGCGGCCGTTTTTGAGTGCATATTTATGCAAAACGAGTATCTACGACCCCATCCGTCAGCCATCAGGCATCCGTCAGCCTGTAAACATTTAGCAGCCAGCCATTTATACGCAAAACTAACGGATGACGGATACAAACTAAAATCAAATCTGTAATTCACACTTATAAACACCTACGACACTCAGCGTAGTATTGGCGAACAGAATCGTTAGCGGACAAGTATCTTCCGCTGCTGGCGGGCATCCTGCCCGTTGCCGACGGTGACGATATAGACACCCGGGCTAACGACACAGACTACTGACGAGGCCGACGTCTGTCCCACCCCGAGGCACTGTCCGCCAGCGCTGCAGACACGGTAGGTACAGCCGGCATCGAAACCGGCCATGACGATAGTGCGCCCGCTGGCGTAGACGGTGCCGCCGAGGGGCGGTCGCTGGCTGCTGACGCCCGTATAGTCGGCCCTGTAGCCGGCCTTCTGGTCGAGCCACGCTATGCGGTCGATGATAAACTGCTTCATAAACGCCACCTCACTGTCGAAGCTGCCGAGGGTCTGGAAATTCTGCTGTACGAGGATGTCGAGGATAGGCCACCTGAGGAAATTATACGCCTGCGACTGCTGCAGCTCCTGGGCCAGACTGTCGACGAAGGCCAGCATGACGTCGGCCGTGAGGCCTCGCTCATGGCGCGCCTCGTTCCATAGCTCGCTAATGCGTTGCTCCTGGGTGTTCACGATGCGGCGGGCAAAGTCTTTCATGCCTCTGGCGGCAGAACTCTTGCCGCTGAAGCACAGGTAGCCGGCGACGGTATTAATAGGATAGGTACGCGCATCGTTCTCAAGAGCCAGGTCGAAGTCCCACACCGTGCAGCACTTAAACTTCTCGTCTTCACCGCGGTCCTTGCTCATATACACGCTCCAGTAGTTGTCAGTAGTGCCGCAGAGCTCGCCCGTGAGGAAGTGCTTGAGAAAGGCATCGACGTCGAGCGTCGAGGGATAGCCGCTGGCGGGCGACGTGTAGTCGGGGGCAAAGACGGTGGCCTCCATCCTACTGAAAGCCTCGCAGATATAGTCATACTGCTGGGTGGTGAGGTCGTCGTCGTTGGGTTCCTGAATGGTGACGGGCACACCGCGGGCAGACTGGAAAATGCTGTTGGCGGCATCGCGGTCTTGGTTGGCGGTAATCTCTATCAGGTAACCGCCAGTGAGTGCCTCCCCTGCGTTGTCGGTGGGCTCCATCTCGGTCATCTCGATGCGGTTCTTGCCCGCCTCTATTTTATCGCACAGCTGATAGGTGCCCTTCAGCTCGCCGTTATACATCACGTCTACCAGCCGGGCGGCGGGCGTATAGTCCATGCCCAGGCGGCGGCTGGCCTCGAAGGCCACCATGTTGCGCATCAGCGTCTTGTCGCTGAGATTGTTGATGAGCACCCAGTTCTTGGCCTTGGCGGGCATATCCAGCAGCCGCGCCTTATGGGCCAGCTTCAGGCGGAAGGGTTTCTTGCGCCACACCTGGCCGCCGTAGGCCAGATTGTTGCTCACCTCCCACGAGCCGTTGCCGCGGCCGCGAATCTTCAGCGTGTCGGTAAAGAAAGTGGTGCCGTCGTTGCTGATGGTCGTCAGCCACCCGTCAATATAGGTCACGCGCGAGGTCACCTCGGCCTCGCCAAGCGTGCGGATGACCACCAAGGGCAGGTTGGTGAGCTGATACAGACGGCTGTCGTCGCCGGCGCCCTCGGTGCCGTAGAATTCCAGCTCGGCCACGTTGCAGCGGCTGCCCTCGGGACCTACATAGCGCACATAGCGGAAACCTCGGCTGCACGTCACGCGCTCGGTATAGAGCCGCCCGCCCAAGGGGGAATCCTTCACCACGCAGAAGGGGATGGCATCAGAAAAGTCGGCCTCATTGGCACCCTCAAACACGCCCAGCTGCATGTTGCCCTCGGGACTGCTGCTGGCAGCGAAGCGCACGAAGCTGATGACATGGGGGCGCCCCAGATCGAGCCCCACCCATGTGTACTGCGTGCCGTAGGAGGCATAATAGGTGGCCATGTCGGCGTCGAAGGCTGCCGATGGCTGGTTGACGGTCAGCGACCGCCCGCCACTGGCATAGTCGACGGATGGCGTGCCAATGGGTGAGCCAGTCAGCTTGACCGCCGTAGCAGCGCTGGCAGTAGCTACTGGCAGAACGACTGACAACACACTGACAGCAAACATAGTGATCAGCAGCAACAATGCATGGCTTTCATCATGACTGGTACAGAAAGGTTTGTTCATCGGCATATCTGTTGGGAGACTTCAGTTCCTTTTGGGGCAAAATTACGCATTTTTTCCGAATTATGCAAATAACAGGAATATTTCTTAGTCATTCATCTTTCGCAAGATAAATGACTAATTCCTCCAACAGGGTAACTAACTCCCCTCACAGGGAAGAAGGGTTTTGTCTATCAGGGCATGAGAGCCGGCAGCTGGTCGCGGGTGATGACGTTGTCGTCGCGCATGACCGCCGCCCACCAATTGTTGCTGCACATGGTGTCGGTAGAGCCCTGCCCACCCTGATACCACACCATGAAATGGCTCCAGTGGGCGCCACGGGTCCAGGCGTCGCCAACGAGGCCGGGCTGGGTGCCGTTATTGTGGCCACACTCGCCGAGAGCCACCATCTTGGCAGGATAGGCAGCCTGAATCTCAGTAAACTCCTGAGCCATCTGCGTGACGGTGCTGCCATAGAGGTCGCGGGCCACGATGTCGACATAGCCGTCGCCGGGATACCAGTCGGTGTCCTGAGCGTAGTCGGTGCTGTTGCCGTTAAAGTTCTGTGTGGTCCACACCCAGATGAGGTTGCTGATGCCTTTCTGCTTAAAGTAGTCGAACATCGTCGTCCACAGCCGGCGGTAGGTCTGCGCGCCGTCGGCCCCCCACCAGAACCAGGCCTTGCCCCAGGCGGCGCCGCTCTTCAGCGTGGCGTTGCCGGCAGCCTCGTGGAAGGGTCGCCAGGTGGCGGCGATGCCCGCTTCCTGCAGCTTGAGAATAACGGCAGCGACCTTGTCCATCTGCTGGTAGAACCAGCGGTTCTCCCATGTGCCGCTCACCAGGGCGTTAGCCGCACGGAAGGTGGTCTGGTCGGGCGAGCAGGTGACACCGGCACCGGTAGCGTCGGGCGTGGTCTGTTCGCTGACAGGCACGTTGAAGTGCCACATCAGCTGTACGAGTCCGCCAGCCTTGGCCCAGTTGGTGACAGGCGTCAGGTCGGAGTAGTTGATCCAGTTGTTCTGCGGCACGTAGATATGTATAAAGTCGTAACAGTTCATGGCGGGATACTTGCCCGTGAGGGCATGCACCTTGTCAGCACAGCGGTTGTTCCAGTTGACGTCGGCCATGACGCTGGAAACAACCTTGCGGCTGTACTGCTGCCTGAGGAAGGTATAAAGCTTCGTGGCAGCATCGGTAGTGGCGGCCACGGGCGCGGCAGCGATGTTGGGATTCAGCGGCTCCACAGTGGGCGTCGGGGTGGCGGGTATCGGCGTCGGGGTGCTGGGTGTCGGCTGCTGGGTGGTGGATGTCGGCTCGTCGTCGCCGCCACAGCTCGTCATGGCGAACGTGGCCGTCAGCAGCAGTGATAGTAAGTAGGTTTTCTTCATATTTGCGTGTAAAGGAAAGGAAAGAGCGCCCGTCACAGCGGCGGGCGCTCTTCGACAATGAGTTGTCTATGCGTGGTTATTCTACGAAATAGAGCTTTTTAGGCGTGAACCTGTCGCCGGTGAAGAGCAGGTGCCTGTCGTCGAGGGCATCAACGAAGGTCTGGTCGCCGGTGAGGTTGATTTCTACGGTGAAGGTGCCGTCGCCATTGTCGGTGAGCAGCTCGTTGCCGGGCTGGATGTCGCCGACAGTCCAGTTGGGATCCCACCAGCCGGTGGTCACGCGCACCTGAGGATCAGTAGCTTCTACTACCAAGTAGAACGTTTGGCTCTTAATCTTGTCCCACACATCCTGCGGGAAGGTGGCAATACACTCGTTGTTGCCATCGTGACCGTCGAGACCGAAGCGGTAGACACCGTTCCAGCTGACAGCTGTCTGGCCGTCGCCCTCCCAGAAGACTACCTCCTTGGGGCCACCGCCCTTGACAACGTCGATGAGATAGATTTCCTCTACGGAGTATCCGCTACCGGTGAACAGCAGATGCTGGTCGTCGAGCAGGTCGAGCAGCGGGTCACCGGCCAGGTTGATGGTGAGCTTCCATGTGCCGTCGCCATTATCTTCGAGCAGCTCGTTGCCGGGCTGGATGTCGGCGCCCGTCCAGGTGGTGCTCCACCAGCCGGAGGTGACGCGAATCTGCGGGGCTGCTCCCTTGACGGTGACATAGAAGGTCTCGGTCTTCAGGCGTTCCCAGACATCGGCGGGAATGGTGGCGGCACACTCGTTGTTGCCGTCCTTACCGTCGAGGCCGAAGCGATAGATGCCGTTCCAGCTGACTTCGCCCAGCGAACCGTCGTTCTTCCACACGCTGACGGGCACTTCCACGTCGCCGGGGCCGTCAACCCAGGTCTCTTCCTCAAAGTAGATCTCCTCAACAGAGAATCCGCTACCGGTGAAGAGCAGGTGCTGGTCGTCAAGCAGGTCGAGCAGCGGGTCGTCGCCGATGGTAACGGCGAGTTTCCATGTGCCGTCGCCATTGTCGGTGAGCAGTTCATTGCCGGGCTGGATGTCGGCGCCCGTCCAGGTG
>CAMHKU010000026.1 GCA_946185805.1 uncultured Prevotellaceae bacterium
GCGTCTTGGTGGCCTGCTGCCACTCGTCGTTGGGTTCGCTGTCGTTGGCATAGCGGTCGGAGGTCGGCGTGAAGTCGTAGCGCAGCGAATAGCCGCCCTCGGCGCTGTTTTGCTGTATTCTGACATAATAAGTACCCTTGGCCACGTCGTCCACCGTGAACGACCCTTCTTCTGCGCCGGGCCACTTGCCGCCGCGCTCGCGCAAGATATTCTCGCCGTCCAGGGCGTAAAGGTTGCACCAATACAGGTCCAGATTGTCGTGCGGGGTTACGGTAACGGTGATGCTGCCGTTCTCGGGCACTTCGACCTTATACCAATCTTGCTTGTCGGTGTCGTTATAATACCAATAGCCTAAGTGTCCGGTAGCAGTCACGTGGTTGCTCAGCGTCTTGGTGGCCTGCTGCCACTCGTCGTTGGGTTCGCTGTCGTTGGCATAGCGTGCCGACGTGCGGTTAAGGCTGTTGCTCACGGTGTAGCTGCCGCTGCCGCTGTTACGCTGCAGCCTGACGTAGTAGGTGCCCTTGGCCACATCGTTCACCGTGAATGTGCCCTGATCCTTACCGGGCCAATTGCCGCCGCGGTCGCGCAAGATGTTCTCGCCGTCCAAGGCGTAAAGTTTGCACCAGTACAGGTCCAGTTCGCCACTGGGAGTGAAGGTCATGGTCAGCGCGCCGTTCTCGGGCACGTCAATCTTATACCACGCCTCGGTATTGTCTTCCGACAACGTCCCGCTGGCCGAGCCGTCAAGGGCCAGTGGCGTGGCCGTCTGCCACGACGTGCCTGCTGCGAGCACAGCCATAGGCAGGCCCATTAGCAGGATAATCAAAAATAGATGTAGTTTTCGTTTCATATCATACGGTTTTAATGGTTTTGTGGCGTAAAATTAAACATTAAAGTTTGATTATGCGCACCATCATCACAAAAGATGTTCCCAAATTCACAAATTACAAAAGTTTTAACATTTCCAAAATTACAATCAATCTTTTGCATTTTCACAAACAGCTGCCTTCAAACCACTTACAAGCATTAAAGCGAAACAGCCAAAGGGTTCTGCAAAATATCGTGTAGGGAAATATGATAGCATGCTCCATGCATAACCTAATTCAAGTTTCCCACCCTTTATATTTTCTAAAACAACGAATTAAAACGGATTTCACGAATTTTACGAATTAATTTTGATTTCACAAATTGTTCGCCGCAAGCGGCGATTGCTCGCGCGCAGCAAATTTGTGAAATTCGTAAGTAACCGTTAAAAAATAACTTGGTACGAATCGAGGTGCGAGGTGCGAGGTACGAGGTGCGAGAATACTCTGCTGTGGAGAATTCTGCCTGCAAGGTAATCTCGCACCTCGCACCTCGTACCTCGTACCTCGAAAATACCAACTTATTTTTTGCATGTTACTAAAACATCCTGTTTTATTAGTTCCATTCGTTTAATTCGTTTTAATTCGTTGTTCTTAAAAAGGGTGGGAAAGTTCAGTAACCTAATAAAGAACTATAGAAAACGAGAAAAAAGTTTGTTTGCATCGGTCATCCGCTAGTAAATCGTATAATCCGTCAGCCGTCAGGCCATCCGTCAGGCCATAATTAACAGAAACACAAATAATTATGCCAAAAGCTGGCGGATGACGGATGGCAAAAAAACTATTTTTCGCACGAAATAAATGTAAAAATTACGCCGTGAAGTTTTGCTGCTCACAAGAAAAAGCTTACCTTTGCATCCGACTATGCTTGCAAACCTCGTCACGTCGATGCCCCTTTACGTCTGTACGTTCTGGACGGTGCTGCTGCTGCTCGATGTCGTTGAGCAGCGGCAGGCGGCCAAGCGTCGCCTGCTGGTCTATATGGTGGCGGCGGCGCTGCTGTATATGGGGCATTATGTGTTTTTCAACCGTGCCGCTGCTCTGCTGCCTGTCACCGACACCATCTACTGCACCACTAACCTGGCCGTCTTCCCGCTCTACTTCCTCTATCTGAAGGAACTCACCGAGCCGCAGTGGAACCGCCGCCTGCAGTGGCTTCTGCTCCTGCCTACGGCCGTCATCGGCACAACCATAGGCACGCTCTACGCCTTGATGACGCCCGAACAGACCCGGCAGTTTACCGAAGCCTATCTCTATCACAACCATTTTGCCGGGCTCGACGGCGCGGCCTGGTGGCAGGCCGCCCTGCACCACACGGGCAAGCTGGTGTTTGCCATGCAGATACCACCCATACTGGTGCTGGGCTTCCGCATGATCAGCCGCTACGACCAGGCCGTGGAGGCCAACTATGCCGACACCGACGACAAGCGGCTGCAGCTGATGAAGAATGTGCTCGTGCTCTTCGTCGTTACATCGTTTATCTCCTTCGGCGCCAACCTGTTAGGACGCTACCGCTTTGCCGACTCCATGTGGCTGCTGCTGGTGCCGTCGGTGCTGTTCTCGGTGCTGCAGTTCATGCTGGGATTTGCCGGTTACCGCCAGCAGTTCACCATCCGCGACATGATGCGCGACATGCAGTTAGCCCCCTCTGCTAATGGCGACGCCCTTACCATCGCTGTAGAGACGGCTACTGACGCCGACGGCAATGTCGAGCAACAAACCTCAATACTCGACACCCTGCCTCGGCAGCTTACCGAGCTTATGAGCCGCGAGCGCCTCTTCCTGCAGCCCAACCTCAAGATTACCGACGTGGCAGAGCGCCTGCATACCAACCGCACATACGTTTCGCGCGTGCTGAAAGAGCAGCTGGACACTACCTTCGCCGACTTCATCAACCGCCAGCGCATAGACCACGCCTGCCGACTGATGAAGCAGCAACCCGACCTGTCGGCCGCCGACGTGGCCACGATGTCGGGGTTCTCGTCGCAATCGTCGTTTTACCGTAACTTTAAGAAATACATGGGCTGTTCGCCCACCGACTACCAAGAATGAAGAAAGCGTGGCTGTTGCCGTGCTCTTGTTTCTACAATAATTTCTTTATTTCTTCTTTTGTGAGGTTCAGACTTTTGGCAATTATCTCCATAGAGATACCGTTTGCCAGCAGGCTCTTGGCATTAGCAAGTCGTTCTTCAGCACGACCCTCAGCACGACCCTCAGCACGGCCTTTCTCTTCTGCGCCATTGATGGTGTTAAGCGTGTCACGATAGCGCTTCAGAGCGCTATCATACTTGATGCGTTCCTCCTTCGACAGGGCACTGACCTCTGCCACCTCTGCCAAACGCCGGAACACTGCATTCTGAAAGCCTACATCGGTAAACGGATTGATAAATCTTCCCATAGAATAAATGCCACGTCTGATTGTGGTTGCACAAGATAATGATATTTTCTATTCTTTCCAAGAAAAAAGCAAAAAAAAAGAAAAATCCTTCCTGATGTTTTGCCGCTCACGGGAAAAAAGCTTACCTTTGCAGCAAACTCTGGTAACACGGGCGCCCTCGCTTGCCACTGATGCGGGCAGTGACGCCCGCGTTACCAGGCAAACAGTGGTAATAACCAATAGTTACAAGAAGCCAACTACGCATGAAGAAAGCTATAAAATGGACGGCCATCGCGGCCCTGACGCCCGTCCTGCTGTTTGTCCTCCTCGCCGCACTGCTCTATATGCCGCCGGTACAGAACTGGGCGGTAGACCGCGTGGCGGCGGTAGTGTCTGAGCAGACGGGTATGGACATCAGCGTAGGCACCGTGCGCCTGCAGTGGCCGCTGGACCTGAGGCTCAACGGCTTCCGGGCCATCCACGAGGGCGACACCCTGGCCGACGTGCAGCAGCTGACCGCCGACGTACAGCTGCGCCCGCTGCTTGACAGTCGCGTGGTGGTCAACGAGCTGTCGCTGCAGGGTGCCAGGCTCAATACCAACGGATTTATCAGCGACGTACGCGTCAAGGGGCGCGTGGGCGAACTGTGGCTGCGCTCCAACGGCATAGACCTGGGGCTGGGCACGGCCGAGGTGAACGGCGCCCGGCTCATGGATGCCGACCTCGACATTGCCCTGAGCGACACGGCGGCCGTAGACACCACCGAGAGCGCCCCCCTGCCCTGGCGCATCGATGCCGACTCGCTGACCATCCACCGCTCACAGGTGGCGCTCCACCTGCCGGGCGACACACTGCATGTCGCCGCCTATATGGGCCACGTCGTAGCGCGCCAGGCCGACATCGACCTGCTCACGAGCACCTACCGCGTAGCCAGCTTCGACTGGCACGACGGACAGCTGGCCTACGACGAGGGAGTCCCCACCGCCGCAGTCAAATCGCCCTCCACCCTCGACTACGGCCATATCAGCCTGAGCGACATACGCCTCGGCGTTGACTCCATCTACTACGGGCCGATGGGCACGTCGCTCTACGTCAGAAAGACGGCTATGAAGGAGCGCAGCGGACTACAGGTGACAGAGCTCACCGGCGGCGTGCGCCTCGACACGGCTTTTACGCACATCGAACTGCCGCGGCTGACACTGCGCACAACGGATAGCAGCGTGGACGGTGAGGCGTATGTTGACTTCAGCGTGGCTGACTCGCTGAACCCTGGCAAGTTGCGGGTGCGCCTCAATGCCATGCTGGGCAAGCAAGACCTGATGCGCTTCATGGGCGACCTGCCGCAGCAGTTCGTGCGCAACTACCCTCACCAGCCGCTGACCGTCAAAGGGTCGCTCAACGGCAACATGCAGCGGCTGGAGTTCACCGGCGTTGATGTGTCGCTGCCAACGGCGCTGCATGCCCATGCCGACGGCGTGGCCTACAACGTGACCGACGTCGGCCGCCTCAGGGGACAGATAGCCCTGAAGGCCGAGAGCCACAACCTGGGCTTCGTCACTGCCCTGGCCGACATCGACGGCCTGCGCCTGCCGCCGATGACCCTCACCGGCGAGCTGAAGGCCGACGGGCGACGCTACGATGCCGACCTGACGCTGCGCGAGGGCCGCGGCACCGTCAGCGCCAACATCACCACCACGCGCCTCGACGACCTGACGGCCTACAACGGCACAGTGCAGATGAGCGAGCTGAACCTCTACCACTTCCTGCCTACGGACTCGCTGATGAACCTCACCGCCGACATCGCTGCCGACGCCACCTTGAACAATGGACGATTAGAGGCCGTCATCGGCGGCAGCAACGACCTCATCGACGGCACCATCAGCATCGATGCACTCATGGAGAAAACTGGCCCTGCGGGGCGGCGGGGGAGCAAGAACCAGCATCTGGAGGCCACCATCTTGCCCGACCTGAACCATGCCGACCTCTACCGTCTGAAGCTCTCTGATAAGCCGCTCACCGTCGGCATGGGGGGCAAGGTCACCGTCAGCAGCGACTTCAAGCAGAGCCACGAGCTGAAAGGACTGCTCGACAGCCTCTACATACGCGACGAGAAAGCCACCTACCACCCCGAGAACATCGGCCTGTTGCTGCGCACCAACCGCGACACCACGCTGGCACGCATACAGAGCGGCGACTTCATCGTCAAGCTCGACGCCAGCGGCGGCTACGAGCCCCTGCTCAGCAAGGTAACCATCTTTACCGACACGCTGATGGCCCAATATGACAATAAGGTGATAGACCAGCAGGCCCTGAAGCGGCTGCTGCCCACCGCCAAGCTGCACGTGGAGTCGGGACGCGGCAACCCCGTGGCCAACATCCTGCGCACGATGGACATCGACTTCCGCGAGCTGAAGGCCGACATCACGGCATCGTCAGACAACGGTCTCAACGGCCAGATGCACCTCTACTCGCTCAACTACGACAGCACACGCATCGACACCATCCGCCTGGCACTGACCCACCACCACGAGCGCCTGTCTTACCAGGGACAGATAACCAACAACCGACGCAACCCGCAGTTTGTGTTCAACGCCCTTTTCGACGGCCACCTGCACGAGCACGGCGCGCTCATCGGCGTGCGCTATTTCGACAGCCAGGGGCGCATGGGCGTCCGCCTCGGCGCCACGGCATCGATGGTCAGCGACGGGCTGAACATCCAGTTCATGCCTGAGCGCCCCACCATCGGCTACAAGGAATTTAACCTCAACAAGGACAACTTCCTGCACATAGACCGCCGCAACCGCATACAGGCCAAGATCGACCTCATAGCCGACGACCGCACGGGTATGAAAATCTACTCCGAGAGCCAGGACTCAACCATGCTCCAAGACCTTACCGTGTCGCTGAACCGCATCGACCTGGGCGAGGTGACGTCGGTTATGCCCTATCTGCCGCGCATGAGCGGGCTGCTCAATGGCGACTACCACATCGTCATGGACCAGCAGGAGCGCATCTCCGTGATCTCCGACATGGCCGTCAGCGACATGGCCTTCGAGTCCTCGCCCATCGGCAACCTCTCTACCGAGTTCGTCTACATGCAGCGCGAAAACGGCGGCCACGCCATCGAGGCACACCTTATGCTCGACGACGAGGAGTTTGGCATGCTCAACGGCACGCTCACTCCCTCGGCCCAACACCCATCACCCACCACCAACCACCCATCACCCACCACCAACATCGACGCCACCTTCACCATGACGCGCTTCCCTCTGTCGCTGGCCAACGGCTTCGTGCCCGACCAGCTGGTAGGTCTCGACGGCTATGGCGAGGGCCAGCTCACCATCAGCGGCACCACCGACGCGCCGCTGGTCAACGGCGAGGTCTACGTAGACTCCGCCCATCTGGTGAGCATTCCCTACGGCATCAACATGCGCTTCGACAACGACCCCGTGCGCATCGTGGGCTCTCACCTGCTGCTGGAGAACTTCGGACTCTACGCCTATAACGACGAGCCGCTGAACATGCAGGGCGACATCGACTTCTCCGACCTCGACAACATGCAGATGGACCTGCGCGTGAGGGCCCGCAACTTCCAGATTATCAACGCCCGTCAGGAACTTAAGTCGATAGCCTACGGCAAGGCCTACGTCAACTTCTTCGCGCGCATGAACGGCCCGCTCGACGCCCTCAACATCCGCGGCCGCCTCGACGTGCTCGGCGCCACCGACATGACCTACATGCTGCTTGACTCGCCGCTGTCTACCGACAACCGACTGGAGGAGCTGGTGAAGTTTACCGACTTCAACGACACCACGCAGACCGTCACCATAAGCCGCCCCAAGCCTACGGGCGTCAACATGGACCTGACCCTCAGCGTGTCGCAGGGCGCACACATCATGTGTAACCTCAATCAGGAGCAGACCAACTACATCGACCTCATGGGCGGCGGCGACCTGCGCATGCGCTACACTGGCGAAGGTCTGCTACTCACCGGACGCTATACGCTCTCAAACGGCGAGATGAAATACTCGCTGCCCGTCATCCCGCTGAAAACCTTCACCATCCAGAATGGCAGCTACGTGGAGTTCACCGGCGACCCCATGAACCCGCGGCTCAACATCACCGCCACCGAGCGCACCAAGGCCAGCGTGGGCCAGCAGGGCGAGCAAAGCCGCAGCGTCAACTTCGACTGCGGCGTGACCATCACCAAGACGCTGAGTGACATGGGACTGCAGTTCATCATCAGTGCCCCCGAAGACAACGAAATCAACAGCGAGCTGCAGGCCATGTCGGTAGAGGAGCGCGGCAAACTGGCCGTGACGATGCTCACCACGGGCATGTACTTAGCCGACGGCAACACCAGCGGATTCTCCATGAACTCAGTATTGAGCGCCTACCTGCAGAGCGAGATCAACAATATCACCGGCTCGGCCCTGAAGACCCTCGACCTGAGTGTAGGCATCGACAACGCCACCGACGCCAGTGGCACCATGCACACCGACTACTCGTTTAAGTTCTCTAAGCGACTGTTCAACAACCGCCTGAAGATACAGCTCGGCGGCAAAGTCACCTCGGCCTCAGAGACTGCACCGGGACAGCAGCAGTCGTTCTTCGACAACGTCACCATGGAGTACCGCCTCGACCAGAATGCGCAAAAGAACGTCAAGCTATTCTACAACCAAAACGTCTACGACTGGCTCGACGGCTACACCGGCCTCTATGGCGCCGGCTTCGTATGGCGCAAGAAGATGGACTCGCTGTGGGATGTCTTCAAGAAAGCACCAACAGTCACCCCCAACATAAGGCCCACCACCCCAAACTCCAACCCTACCCCCTCCCCAAGGGAGGGGAGTCAAGATACTCTGCTACGGAACGTCACTGACAGTATAAAACAGAAAGAATAAAGAGAACATGGAAAGACAACAATTCAGCATATTCACCGCCGCAAAAACCTTAGCAAAACATATCAAACGCCCCTCCCATTGGGAGGGGTTGGGGGTGGGTTTCTGGGTTCTTACTTTCCTCCTCACCTCGTGCATCTCTACCAAGAGTGTGCCCAACGGCGACCAGCTCTTTGTGGGCCTCACCAAGATTACCTACGACGAAGACAGCCCCCAACCTTCATCACCGATAAATATCCCTTCACCAACACACGCCCAGCACCTCGAAGCCACCAAGGCCGAGGTGGAGGTGGCCCTAGCCACGGCTCCCAACGGAGCTCTCTTCGGCAGCAGCTACTACCGCTCGCCCTTCTCCTGGCGACTGTGGGTATACAACCGCTACGCCGGCAAGAAGTCGAAGTTTGCACGCTGGATGATGAAAACCTTCGGTAAGCCGCCGGTGCTGATGAGTCAGGTAAACCCGGCACTCAGAGCCTCAGTGGCGCAGTCGGTGCTGAAGAACAACGGCTACTTCCGCAGCACCGTCACCTATGAGTCCGTGCCCATGAGCAACCCCAAGAAGGCCAAAATTGCCTATCACGTGCATCTGGACTCGCTCTATACCCTCGACAGCATCGCCTACGTGGGGTTCCCCGCCGAGCCGCAGCACCTCATCGACTCCACAGCCGCCGAGGCAGCCCTGCAGAAGGGGCAGCCCTTCAGCGTCAACGCTTTAGAAACAGAGCGCAACCGACTGAGCACGCTGCTGCGCAACAACGGCTACTACTATTACGCCCCCGGGTACGTCAACTATTTGGCCGACACCGTGAGCACCGCCAACCGCGCCAGCCTGCGACTGCAACTCGGCGACGACCTGCCGCCAGAGGTGATGAAACCATGGTACATCGGCGATGTCGACATACGCCTGCGCCGCTCACTGCGCGAACAGTTGACCGACAGCCTGCAGCGCGGCCACCTGAACATCCACTTCAGCGGTGAGAAACCACCCATGCGACCACGCGTGCTGCTGAAGAACATGCGGCTGCTGCCCCGCCGACTCTTTAGTTTGGAGCGCTATCAGGAGACGGCGGCCAAGCTCAACGCCACGGGCGTATTCTCGGCCATCGACTTCCAGTTTACCCCCCGCGACCGCGACACCCTCGACGTGCAGCTCAACTGCACCTTCGACAAGCCCTACGACTTCTACTTCGAAACCTCCATTAACGGCCGCACCATTGGCCGCTACGGCCCGGAAGCGAAGGTGGGCTTCACCAAGCGCAACGCCTTCCATGGCGGCGAGAAGCTCGACATCAACCTCCACGGCAGCTATGAATGGCAACGCACCGACGGCGAGCGTACCAATAACTACCAGTATGGTGCCGACGTGGCCATCGAATTTCCGCGCATCATTGCGCCATTCTACAACAGCGACCGCATACGCCGCGCTGGGGACGGCCGTCCGCGGCGCCGACGCTTCTATTCCACGCCGACAACCATCGCCAAGGCCTCTACCGATATCATCTACCGCCCCGACTTCTACAAGATGCACGTGGCCAGCGGCGAGTGGACCTACCGCTGGCAGTCGTCGCTGCAGAGCCATCACGAGCTGTCGCCGCTGACGGTAAAATATCAGTTTAAGAACAGCACCAGCGAAGCCTTGGACAAGATGCTCGAAAAGAATGCTTATCAGGCCGCATCAATGTCTGACCAGTTTATTACCAAGCTGCGCTATACCTACACCTATACCAGCCCCACGACTCAGCGCAACCCCATCCGCTGGGAACTGTCAGTAGCCGAGGCGGGCAACGTCGTGGCACTCTATGATGTGCTTATACAGGGACACGAGTGGAACCAGGAGGACAAAACGCTGTTTAAAAACCCCTACGCCCAATTTGTGCGCTTCGACACCGACCTGACCAAGACTTGGCGATTATCTAACACGTCGCAACTCGTAGGACACCTTAACGCCGGCATCATCCGCAGCTTCGGCAACACCAACGTCAGCAATACACCCTTCACAGAAAGTTACTACGTAGGCGGTGCCAACAGTCTGCGCGCTTTCACCATCCGCAGCGTAGGTCCCGGCTCGTTTAACAGCAATTTAGGCTATGACAACAGCAAGATACAAAGGCAGTTCAGCTACCTCATGCAGAACGGCGATCTGAAACTGGTGGCCAACCTAGAGTACCGCACACGACTCTTCGGCAACCTTCAGGGCGCACTCTTCCTCGACGCGGGCAACGTGTGGCAGTGGAAAGAGCTCGACTTTTCCGACGATGATTTGGATATTTTCTTCGACGAAGAAGAACTCAGCCAAATTGACGCCACCGAGCGACAGGCAGCAACCGAGATGCTGAGCGAATGGTTCTCCGGATGGACGCCCAAGTGGTCTACATTCTTCAACCAGATAGCCGTAAACACGGGTGTAGGCCTGCGTTACGACTTAGGGTTTCTCGTCATACGCCTCGACTGGGGCGTGGCGCTGCACCTGCCCTACACCACCTCGCGCTCGGGCTGGTTCAACGTCGACCACTTCCGCGACGCCCAAGCCCTACACTTCGCTATCGGCTATCCCTTCTGACGACTTAACTCCTTTTACCTACCTACTACTCAACTCCTTATTTAGCAATAAGCACGCAACCGGCCATGATGAGTAGCACACCTACCCAGCGCACCATCGGCACCTGCTCGTGAAAAAAGACGATGGCGGCCAACATGCCGAAGACGTAACTTAGTGAAATCATGGGATAAGCCATAGAGAAAGGGAACGTCTTGAGAATGTAAAGCCAGAGGGTGGTGGCACAGCCATAGCAGACGCCGCAGCCCAAGAACCACCAGTTGGTGAGATTGCGCACAAAGAAATCGGCAGTCCATGAGAAGGTACCCATACGCTGAAGAGCAAACTTCAACAGCACCTGGCCGCCGCAGAGCAGCAGTGACTGCAGGATAGAAATAAGAAGTAGACGCGGCATGAAGATTGAAGATTGAAGATTGAAAATTGAAGATTGAAGATTCAGGATGATTGGCTGTCAAGGGCTTTAAGCACCATCGCGTAGATATTGCGCCCGTCGCTGTGGTTGGCAAAGAGCACTCGCGAGGCTTTGCCGCGGGCAATAAGATGAGCTGCGGCGTAGACACCGAGAGCGGAGGCTGTGAGGCTTTCGCCGAAGATATGTTTGTAATCGAAGCGCGGCACGCCAGGGAACAGAGCGGCAATCTTGTCATAGACGGCATCGTTGACGGGCATGCCGTTGGTGCCGAGGACAAGCAGGTCGGGAGCGTCATCCCTCATACCGTCATCTTTAGCCCCGTCATCATGAGTATCATAATTCTTTATGACGTGCAGGCGCTCAACCTCGCAGAGGGCGCCTTCGGCAGTGGAGCTCAGAAGCATTGCCACGGAGGCCTCGCCGGCGGGTACTTGACGTGATTGGCCTAAGTAGCCGCAACGCTGTTGAGCAGCAAACCAAGTTGTTGTCAGCTCGTCATTGCCGGTAACAAGGGCGGTGGCGATATCACCCAGCCTTAGCTGTTGCCAGGCATCATAGAAGGCAGCGTCAAAGGACACCTGTTTCTGGCTATAGGTAGTGTTGTAACCATGACAATGGTTATGGATGGCTATCAGCGACGAGACGGTGTTGTGCGTCGACTGCATGAAGTACGTCGGTTTGAGCATCTCTTCACCCTCGCGGCAGAGCTGACCGAGAAACAACTCAGTATTCTCCAGACAGCCCCATCCGGTGCCAGTGAGGATGGCGTCAGGCTGGCTGACGCCGCTGTCGCCCATCACCTTCAGCGCCGTCACTAAGGCGCGCTTCATCAGCCGGCCCATGCGGCGCGACTCCAAGGGAGAAAGCCACTCGCGGAAATTGGGGTCGATACTGGGGACGTAAGCCTCAGTATAGGTCAGCGGGCTGTCTATCCATTGCTCTGTCAGCGGCTGCTGCATAGAAATCTGCACGGCAGCATGTATATATATCTTTCTAGAGTCTATAGCATCTATAGTATCTATAGCATCTATAGCATCTATAGTTTCAGTTGCTTCCGCCTCCCCCTTAGAAAATATCAAGCTCGTGTCGTTGCCGCCGAAGCCAAAGGAGTTACACATCACATGAGCAACAGCCGCTGTCGTCGGTCGGCCAACGGGCACGATGCCGCCGTCCATAGGTTGTTGCCAGCCGTAATTAGCAGGCAGCAACTGATGCTGCAGTGCCAACAGACTGATGACAGCCTCCACGGCACCAGAGGTGCTGGTAGTGTGGCCCGTCAGTCCTTTGGTCGACGAGACGGGCGGCATGTCATCACCAAAAAGTCGCTGCAGGGCGTGGCTTTCACTCAGGTCGTTGTTGGGCGTTCCCGTGCCATGGGCATTGACATAGCTGACGTCCTGCGGCATAAGACCGGCCATACTGAGTGCCTGCCGCATAGCACGATAGGCACCCTCGCCATCGTCGCTGGAGGCCGTCTGATGGAAGGCGTCGCAGGCGTTACCATAGCCACTGAGCCGGCCCAGGACTGTAACTCCACGCCGAAGGGCCGACGCCCGCGTTTCTATCACCAGATAGGCTGCACCCTCACCGAGGTTCAGGCCGGCGCGCGTCTGGTCGAAAGGGCGGCACTGCTCGTAGTCGAGAATCATCAGCGTATTGAAGCCGTTAAGATGGAATTTCGTCAGACATTCCGCCCCGCCGACGACGGCAATCTCCGTCTCGCCCGAACGAATCATGTTGGCGCCGGCAACAATAGCGTTGGCAGCCGACGAGCAGGCGGTGGACACGCAAGTGGTCGAAGTGAAGCACCCAAAGTGGCCGGCTATGAGGTCGGTAGTGGTGCCGCAGTCGTGCACGGGTGAGATGCTATCAGGAAAGTATTGCTCGGTCTTGTCCATGCCGCCGACGGTGGTACCGTTGATGAAAGGGAGAGTCTGACAGGTCTGATGAGCCTGGATACCAGCTTCGCTGAGAGCCTCTTGCAGGGCGAGCATGCCCAGCAGGGCAGTACGGTTGACAGGCTCAGCGTTGATGCCGAGGCGCTTTTTCAGCGCATCATTGCCCAACGCCACCTCGCCCACGGGAAACTCCTTGTGGGTCGTCTCCAGGAAGTGTATAGGGCCAATGCCCGTACGTTCCTGCCGCAGTGCGTCGAGCGTCGCCGCCTTACCAATACCTATAGCCGACACAATACCGGCTCCCGTAATTACAATCTCGTCCATTACCTATAATCTTACATTTCTAACCTCTCATCACACACTTCTCACCACTCACCTCATGCGGTTCTGCTCAATGAATGCTGCCATCGTATTGACCGACTTAAAGACCTCCTTGCCGGCGGCGGGATCCTTGAGCCTGATACCATACTGCTTCTCCATCATCACAATTAGCTCCAGAGCGTCGATGGAGTCGAGGCCCAGACCTTCGCCAAAGAGCGGTGCATCGTCGTCGATGTCCTCCGGCTGCAGGTCTTCAAGGTTCAGCACGTCAATAATCTGCTTCTTCAGTTCAATGTTCTTGTCTTCCATATTGCTTATATATTATGCTAATTCATCTATTTGTTTATTCTTCTATCAACTCTAAGTAGGCTTCATACTGGTCATCACTGGCGCAGTCCACCCATCCGCAGAGGGCGCTCGTAGTCTGGCCGTCGCTCATCGTGGTTTCTATCACATGATGCATCAGGCGGTCGTCACGCTGAGGCAACAGATAGAAGGCCGTCTCGCCGTGGTAGCCGTGGCGCAAGGCAATCTCGCCCGCCACCATGTTGGGCAGGGTATAGACAAACAGCGACGGACTGGGGAAGTAATCATCCTCACGCTCTATCGTTGTCAGGTACTTGCGGTCAGTCACCACCGTGCCACTACGGCCAAAAAGAATAACGGCGCGGTTGTCGGTGGAGTCAAAGCCGTCACTGCCGTCAAAAGCACCATCCCCGGAAGCCCTCATGGCACAAGCTCTTAGCAACAGCTCTGAAGCAACAAAGCCCAGCTTTGACAGTTCATCCATCTTGAAGAACTTCGCGTAGTCGTCCACGTAGCGACGGTACAGCTCCGTCAGCAGTTTCGCCCCGCGAGCCGCTGTGGACAGCGTTGCCGGTGTGGCCAGCGTTTCTCCGCTGACATCCACCAACATTCCTCCACTAACCTTCACGCCCTCAGGCGTCACACTTATCCATTGCTTAACAGTCATCGTTACCTCCCGTCTTCTTAAACACCGCCGCCGCATTGCAGCCGCCGAAGCCCGACATCAGTTTCAGGAATGTCCGCTTCGTGGTAGCCTGATGCTCGGCCGTCACGTTAATCGTGTGCGACACACCCAGTTCCTCAAAGCCACGGGTGCCTAATATGCACCCATCATCGACAGCCGCCATCGAGAGCACAGTCTCTAATACGCCGGCAGCGCCCATGGTGTGGCCGAAGTATCCCTTCAGCGAGTTCACCGTCACACTGGCCAGTCCGGCACGGTCGATGGCTGCCGACTCCATCTCGTCGTTATACATCGTGGCCGTGCCGTGGGCACTGACAAAGGCCAGCTCGCTGGCCGTCATATCGCCCATAGCGGCACTGATAGCGCGGTAACAGCCCTCACCCTTGGGCGACGGGCTGGAGATATGATAGGCGTCGTTACGCACAGCGCCGCGCACCATCTGCCAGACAGCACTCTCACCACTCACCTCTTGTTTTTCACGACTCACCTCTCGCCTCTTACCTCTTTTATATATAATAGTCGCCGCCGCCTCGCCCAGGTTTAGCCCCGTGCGCTCCATGTCGAAGGGACGGCAGGCTGTCGGCGAGAGCGCCATGAGCGAACCGAAGCCGCTGACGACAAAGCGCGACAACACGTCGGCACCGCAGACCACGGCCACGTCGTAGGCCCTGCCTTCCAACAGCCGCTGCGCCGTCAGCTGCGCCGACAGCCCGCTGATACAGGCATTGCTCACCACCAACGGCATATTGACGAAGCCGAAATAGTTGGCCACCATCTGTGACGCCACGCCGGGCAGCATACGATCGGCGGAGGTTAGCACCAATTCTTCATTGCCTTGGGTGGCAAGAACATTATGCTCAAGCAACTCCACATTGCCTTTGGTGGTAGCGAGGATAAAGAGCAGTCGCGGCGAACTGACATCGACGGCTGTCTGCGCCAATGCACGGCTCACGCTCTCAATGACAATTCGCTCAAAGCGCGTGTAGCCCGCCAGCGGCGCTACCCCACCCCACTCTATGAGCGAGGCCATAAACGGCTGTGGCAGTCCGAGAGTTCCCGCAGGATAGCTGCGCAGCATGCTACGCCCCACCCTGACGGCGGCATAATTCTCTGCCGTCGTCACGCCCAAGGGCGAATAGATGTTATCTGCTATCTTATAGACCATCATTAATCTCCTTTCACCCTTCACCCTTCAATAGCGTAGCGTCGTTTCCATTCTACGTAGAAGTCGGGATTAGCCCAGACGAGCTGATAGTCCATATCCATAAACACCTGCACGGAGTGACCCGTAGCCATCAGCTCGTCGGTCTCGCTGTCATGAATCTCATAGTCGAAGATAATCTTCGCCGCCTCCGTAGGGCGATAGATAATGTCAATGCGTGGCCGCATGCCATAGAGCAGTGGACGGCGATAGTGAAACTCCATGTCTACCAGCGGCGCATAGTAGCCGTTGTCCGACATAAACGTGTACTCCAGATGATACTTCCGCCCAAACTCCTCACGGGCGTCCTCAAAATATAGCATGTAGGAACCATGCCACACCACGTTCATCGAGTCTACCTCGCTGAACCGTATATCAAATGTCTTTGATGCCTTTAATTCCATAATTCATAATAGTTAAACCACTGTTCGGGATAGCGCCTGAGCACCGCCTCCAGCTCGTCGGCGTAAGCCTGAGCCAGTAGTGTAGCCTCCTGCTGGCGCGTCAGCCTTCCGCCGCTGGCAGCCATCAGCGTCTGGCGCCGCTCGTCGTCAATCCTGAGGCGGCGGATATAGGCCGTATAACGATAGGCAGCGTCTTTCATCACCAGCACCGTGATGGTAGGTACCCCGCGCTGCAGAGCCATCACAAACGGCCCTAACGGCAAGTGTACTGCGGCTCCCAGCAGTTGGCACTCCACATAGCGGGGCGAGCCGAAGATGCGGTCGGCGGGGATGCTCACAATCTCGCCATTGGCCAGCGCGTCGTTCAGCAGGTAGATGTGCGACATGTCCGCGCTGACGGGTATCATCCTGATGTTGTTCTTCAACAGCAGGCGGTTACGGTTCTCCATCACCGTCGGCGCCTCGCCCGAGAATACCAGCGCATTGTAGCGTTTCTCGGCCTTGAAGGTGTAGCCCGCCAACTCGTAATTGCCCACATGGGCACTGAGAATCATAAAGCCCTCGGGGCTACGGCTAAGCTGCTGCAGCAGGTCGTAGCCGTCGCAGCTGACCTGGAACTTACGTCCAGCATAGGTGGCAAAGCGGTCGAGGATGACCTGTCCGAAGCGGTAGTGATTGAGGTAGACATAGCGGAAAGCTTTCAGCGGCCCGTAGCCATGACGACGGCGGAAGTAGTGATACATCGAGATATAACCTTGATGGGCAAAGAGCATGTAAAAAGGAATGACAAAGACGGCCATAAACAGATAAACCATCCGCAGGTTCAAAACCCGGAACAGCCTGATTAGCGACCTATGCATCCAGCTATTGCCCTGGATGCTGCCACGCCATGACTCATGCTCTAACGTATCTTTCCCGTTCATCGGCTAATACAACTCTCCCTTCACCTTTCTCCCTTCACCTTTCACTCCACCCTTTGTTCTATATAGTCGCAAAACTGGCTGAGCGTCTTCACCTCGGCCATCTCGTCGGACTTCATCTTAAAACCAAACTCGCGGTTGACAATCACTACGATGTCGACAAAATCAAGGCTGTCAATCCCCAGGTCTTCTTTCAGTAGCGCCTCGGGGGCTATTTTCTCTTCGTCTATCTCTAAGTCGTCGATGAGAAACGCTCTCACCTTTGCTTCAATCTCTTTTCTTTCCATATTTCTTTAATTACTTACTTTCACCTCTAACAACGAGTGCCCGTGGCCCAGGTTGTCGTGGATAGCCACCACGTCAAGCCCCGCCTGACGGATAAGACGCACCAGGTCGTCGGTACTGTACATCTTTGAGTTGCCGTTGGCCATGACCGAGAAATATAGGCTGGTCATCGTCAGACAGAAGGCCGCCGGCTCATAACGCTGGCGATCCCAGAGGGTCTCCATGATAAACAGCCGGCTGTCGCCATCCATAATTCTGGCCGCACGCTCCAGGATGCTCAGAATCTCATCCTCGCTGAAACAGTCTAAGAACTGACTCATCCAGACAACGTCAAAATGGCGGTCGGCAGGAAACCCGTTCTCGCGTTGCAGCAGGTCGGTGGCGAAGGCATCTATGCGTTCGGCGCCGGGCTTGCCGGCGGTCTCGCGGCGCATTAGTTCCAGTTGCTGCGGCAGGTCGACGATGGTCACCCTGACCTCGGGGTCGTAAGCCACACACCGCAATGCCCAGCGGCCGGTATTGCCGCCGACATCTAAGAGCGTACGCGGCCGGGAGGCAAACACCACGTCCAGGGCCTCGCTGAATGAGCCGTCAGAGTAGAAATGGTCAAAGAGTAGCCAGCTGTCTTGTGCCTGACGGGGCAGCTGCGAGAGTCCCTCATAGAGTGTTGCCCACGGACCGAAATGCTCCAAACCCGCAGGACGCCCTTCCAACAGCGACTCTTCCAAGCGGAACATACCCTCATAGCAGACGTCGTGGGTGAAGTCTACATTCACCCGCGTGGCAGCATCGGTAAGCAGGAACCAACCGGTCTTGGCCAGCGTAAAGCGTTCTGTGGCAGGGTCTACAAGCACCGTGCCGATTGTCAGCGAGGCCTCCATGAGCACCTTCACGGCATAGACGGAAAGTTCCTTCTCGCGGGCCACCTCGGCTATGGTAAGCCCCTCGGCGCTATTGCGCAGCAGGTCGAGTATGCCCCACTTCAGCATCAGGCGCGAAGTCTGGAAAACCACCGGTGCCCACGCTATCCAGTGGGCACGCACCTGCGCCTCGCGGGCGCTCAGATGGTCTTGGGTATAAGCCTTTTCTAAGGCTGGCGTCAGGTTCATATTATTCTTTTATTTTGAAGCTAGAGATTCTTTGTTTGAGATTTGAGGTTTGAAGTTTGAGATTGGAGGTTTATGATTACCACGGCATTGGAAGGTGATCAACATTCCTCATTTCTCAATCATTAATTATCAATCTTCAATTATTTTATTTATTTCTAATTTTTTAATTATTTAATTTTTCTAAGCACAATGGCACTGTTGGTGCCGCCGAAGCCGAAACTGTTCGACAGCACGGTATCTATCTCCGTGTCAACAGTCTTCAGGGCCAGGTTCAGCGGCTCGCTATACTGGTCGGCATGCTCAAAGTTGACGTTAGGCGCCACAAACGAGTGCTGCATCATCAGGATGCTGTACACAGCCTCAGAGGCGCCAGCCATCCAGCACTCATGGCCGGTCATACCTTTGGTCGACGAGATAAGTGCCCGCCGCCCATGAAACAGGCGGTCCAGGGCAATGGCCTCCTGCTGGTCGCCCTGCGGCGTTGATGTGGCGTGGGCGTTGATGTAGTCGATATCGTCGGTCGTCAGTCCGGCATCGTTCAGCGCGCGGCTCATGGCTATGACCGACCCCTCGTCGCTGGGCTGCGAGATAGCGCTGCCATTGCTTGAGAAGCCATAGCCCGCCACCTCGGCCAGAATCGTGGCTCCGCGGCTGACGGCACTGTCATAGTCCTCCAGCAGCAGGGCGGCAGCGCCTCCCGACGGCACCAGCCCGTCGCGGTCGCGGTCGAAGGGTCGCGAGGCTCGTGCCGGGTCGTCCATGCGTCGCGAGAAAGCACCTATGGCGTCGAACGACGACATCGACAGGTAGTTGGTTTCCTGGGCGCCGCCCACAAGGATGCGGTCCTGCAAACCCTGCTTGATGAGTAGGTAGCCGATACCGATACTATGGCTGCCGCTGGAGCAGGCCGAGGAAATAGTGAAGTTGATGCCGCGCAGATGGAAGATGGTGCTCAGGTTCATGGTTACCGTGGAGTTCATCGACTGGAACACCAGCCCAGAGCCCAGCAGCTCGGAGTCATGCTTCTCAGCCATGATGGCGGCAATCTCGACGACAGGTTTCGCTGACGAGTCGTTGCCGAAGATGACGCCCACCTCGTGTTGCGCGAGAAAATTGTCATCGACGCCCGCCTGCTCAAAACATTCGCGGGCCGCCATATAGGCATATTCAGCCTGCTCCGACAATCCCGTTCGCAGCCGCCGGCTGAGCAGACCCTTCAGGTCGGGATGCTCTACGATGCCCGTCAGCGCCGACCGGTAGCCGTAGGCTGTGCGCGCTGCATCCACCCCGATGCCCGAGCGCCCGGCGTAGAGCGATTCTCGCACCGTCTCCCGATTTGTTCCCAGGCACGACCAGATGCCCATGCCCGTCACCACTACTCGTCGCATTCTATAGATATTTGAGGTTTGAAGTTTGAGATTTAAGATTTATGATTACCACAGCAAGACGAAGTAATTACCATTTCTCATTTAGCGCAGCGCCTACGTGTAGAGTCCGCCATTGATGGAGATGGCCTGCCCGGTGATATAGGCCGCATCGTCGGAAGCCAGGAAGGCCGCTAATGCAGCCACCTCGTCGGCCCTGCCGAAGCGTCCGGCGGGAATCATCTTCGTCAGTTCCTGCTCGTTGAGATCGCTGGTCATGTCGGTGGCAATGAATCCCGGGGCTATGGCGTTGACGGTGATGTTACGCGCCGCCACCTCCTGAGCCAGAGCCTTGGTGGCGCCGATAAGGGCGGCCTTGGCCGCCGAGTAGTTGGCCTGGCCGGGGAGTCCCTTGAGGCCCGAGAGCGACGCCATATTGATAATCCTGCCGCCGCGCTTGCGGGGCATCATGTGCTTCAGCAGGCGGCGGGTGATGTAGAAGAATCCGTTGAGCGACGTATCGAGCACACCGTGCCAGTCGTCGTTGCTCATCATAAACATCGCGCCGTCGCGGCGGATGCCGGCATTGTTCACCAGAACGGCCACGTAGTCGTCGGGGTGCTGTGACTCCCACTGGTCAATGGCAGCTTCGGTGGCTGCCTCGTCGGCCACGTCGAAGGGCAGCAGTTCGACCTGCCCGCCGGCAGCCACAATCTCGTCGAGGGTGGCCTTGGCTGCAGCCTCATTGCTGCGGTAATTGATAATCACCGGCCACCCTTGGGCGGCTAACTTTATGGCAACAGCACGACCGATGCCGCGCGAGCCACCTGTCACTAATGCATATTTCATTTCCTTAATTATTTTGGTGGTTTGAGCCTGCAAAAGTACAAAAAATATGCGAATAACTTGCCTCTTGATAATACCTTTTTATATTTATTGGCTAAAAGACCGGGAAAAAGTAACTGCTCGTTCCAGAGACTCTGCAAAAACGGCGCGCGTTTCTGAAAAAACAGCGGCCGTTTTTGAAAAAACGGCGCACGTTTTTAGAGAAACGCGCGCCGTTTTAAGTGAATAATTAAACGACTTGGCTGAAAGAGTCTACCTCTGCTGCACTTTCATATCAGAATGACTGCAGAAGAGTGCCAGTGCGAGCAGCAGCGCCACCACTGAGGCGGCCACACCGGCGAGCGCCAGCGTAACATAGCTCACAACAGCCTCAACCACTGACAGGCCGCCTAAGAGTAGTCCTGAGAGCAACATGGGCATAACGAAGAGCCCCATGGCCGACATGTTGGCAATGGCGGGCTTCGTCAGTGCACGCAGGGCGCGGGTGATATATGGCGCCAGAGCCTGCAGGCGAGTGGCGCCGTTGCCTATCAGTGTGTTGTAGGGCTGGGAGTCCTGCTGCAGACAGTCGAAGAACGTGCGCAAGCCCTGCATGCCCGTAGTCATGATATGCGCCACGAGCACGCCACTCACCGGCACCAGCCAGCGGGCATTCATGGGCTGTGCTGGCCTCAGCACGGCATAGAGCACATAGGCGCTGAAGGCCAGTACCGTCACGAGCATGGCCACACTGACGGGTAAAAACAAGGCTTGACTACTCATCTTTACCCGGCTTACCAGCAGGAACGTGGCCGCGACCACCAGTGCCACTATCCACAACAGGTTGAGCCACAGACAGTCGAAGCGGTAGACGGCCCAGAGACAGGCGCCCATCACTGACAGCTGAACCACCATCCTGAGAACAGCCAAGCCTGTTTTCTGCAGCGTAGGCCTATCGTAGAGATACAGCAGATAACCGGGGATGAGCAACAGCAGCAGCCCCGCCAGGGCACTAACGTATGTAAGGGTCATGATTTCCAAGCGTTATGATTTTGTCTGACAGATTCAAGTATTCCTCCTGCTCGGTGGCCACGATGACGGTATGGCCGCCGGTGGCCAGCGACTTGAGCATGCTGAGCATCGTCATGTCGGGGGCGTCGGCAATGACAATAGGCTTCGACGCCATCGGCGGCACGTCCAGGTGCTCGTCGATGACCGTAGGCTCATAGCGACGACGCCCAAAGGGTGCCCACACAGTCTCCAGCCCTTCCAGGTCTATCGGCGTTGGCGTCAGCGTCACCTCCCGGCGCTGCGGCACGTAGGCCATCAACTGCCGGAAGGCCGGGGCCGACAGCCTCGTCAGCAACTCGCCGTCGATGCTCACCAGCCCTTGGTCCAAGGGCTGCAGGCCGAGCATCACCCTGACCAGCATCGTCTTGCCACAGCCAGCAGGGCCTGTGATACACGTCAGCTGCCGGTCAAGAGCCATGAACGACAGGCGGCGGAACAATTCACGTCCCTCCACACTTAGCGTTGCATCTTTTAATTCCAACATCGGTTACCTTTGAAGCCTGAGGTTTAAAATTCGCGCACAAAGTTACGACTTTTTATCTAAAAAGAGCAAAAAAAGGGGTGAAAAAACGCCTATATATTTCGCATGAGCCATATTAAATAGTTTTTGAGACAGCAGTCGCACGTCCGTTAGTCGCTTTTTTCGTACCTTTGCAGCAAACTTTGGGAGCGCGGGCGCCCTCGCCCGCATCAGTGGCGGGCGAGGGCGCCCGCGCTCCCAGTCAAAGTTGTCGGAGCAACTAAAGTAACTAAAAACATACATGAAAACAAAAATCCTGACCATGGCCTTGCTATCAATGGCCATGACGACAGCCGCCACGGCAGCAGAAAAACAGCTGCTGAGTCCCGACGGCAAGATGACAGTAACAGTAAACGACGACGGCGGACGCCTGACATGGCGCCTCGACTATGCCGGACAGCCGGCCCTCAACGCCTCGCCGTTAGGGCTGAAAGCCAATTTCGAAGACCTGACGCAGGGGCTGACGCTCGCCGACTGCCGGGTATCGACCGTCACCGACACCTACGACGTGGCCACCATCAAGCAGCGCCACGTGAACTACGAGGCCACTGAGGGCGTCTGCAAGATTGAGAAGGAGGGGCGCCATGCCATGGACGTCATCTTCCGCGTGAGCAACCGCGACGTGGCGTTCTGCTACAAACTCTACCCCAAGAAGCAGCGCGGCGGAGAGACGCTGGTAGCCGTGGTGCAGGAGGAGGCCACGGGCTACAACCTGCCCGACGGCACGACAACGTTCCTCTGTCCGCAGGCCAAGCCCATGGGCGGCTTCGCCCGCACGTCGCCGAGCTACGAGACGAGCTACAGCCTCGACGAGCCTGCAGGCAAGAACGGATGGGGCGAGGGCTACACCTTCCCCTGCCTGTTTAAGGTAGCTGCGACAGAATCGCAGCCAACGAAACAGGAGGGCCTTTGGCTGCTCCTCAGCGAGACGGGCACCGACGGCAGCTACGTGGGCTGCCGGCTCATCAACGAGGGCGGCAACAGCTACCGCATCGGGTTCCCCCAGGCTGGCGAGATGAACGGCACTGGCTCGGTGACGCCCGCCGTGGCGCTGCCCGCGCTGACGCCGTGGCGCACGGTGACCTGCGGCCAAGGCCTGCAGAACGTGGTGGAGACCACCGTGGCCTGGGACGTGGTGAAGCCTAAATACAAAGCATCGAAGGACTACACCTACGGCAAGGGTTCCTGGTCGTGGATTATCGGCATGGACTCCAGCTGCAACTTCGACGAGCAGAAGCGCTACATCGACTTCTCGGCACAGATGGGCTACCGCTCGGTGCTCATCGACGCCTTCTGGGACCGCCAGATAGGCTACGAACGCATGGCCGAGCTGGCGCGCTACGGCCGCGAGAAGGGCGTGGGCATCTTCCTCTGGTATAACAGCAACGGCTCGTGGAACGACGCCCCGCAGACGCCCATCGGCAAGATGGACCGCTCAGCAGCCCGCCGACAGGAGATGGCATGGATGCAGCAGACGGGCATCCTGGGCATCAAGGTCGACTTCTTCGGCGGCGACAAGCAGGCCATGATGCAACTCTACGAGGACATCCTGACCGACGCCAACGACTTCGGCCTGCAGGTAATCTTCCACGGCTGCACGCTGCCCCGCGGCTGGGAGCGCATGTATCCTAACTACGTAGCCTCGGAGGCCGTGCTGGCATCAGAGAACCTGCACTTCGGACAAGGCGCCTGCGACGCCGAGGCGCGCAACGCCTGCATCCACCCCTTCATTCGCAACACCGTGGGGTCGATGGATTTCGGCGGCTCGACGCTCAACAAGCACTACAGCGCCGACAACCAGCGGGGCACCGTGCGCCGCACCACCGACGTCTTTGCACTGGCAACGGCGGTGCTGTTCCAGAGCTCAGTGCAGCACTTCGCCCTGGCGCCCAACAACCTGACCGACGCGCCGGCCTGGGCCATTGACTTCATGAAGCAGGTGCCCACGACGTGGGACGAGGTGAGATTCATCGACGGCTATCCTGGCCAGTACGTCATCTTGGCCCGCCGCTGCGGCGACAAGTGGTATGTGGCGGGCATCAACGCCACCGACAAGCCCATCAAGAAACAGCTCGCGCTGCCCATGCTCACGGCCGGCAACGCTCAGCTTTACATGAACGGCCAGCTGACCACCGTCAAGCTGTCGAAGAAGCTGCAGCTGAAGGTAGAAATTCCCACCAACGGCGGCGTAGTCATCACCCAGTAGCAAAGCCATCACTTTTACGGTTCTATGCAAACTATGTATGGGCCGAATCTTTGTTTTTGAAAAACAGGAAAAAACAAGAAAAACAGAGAAAAAACAATTTAAACAGAATAATGCAATCAACAATGATAAAACACATTCTTACCATATGCCTGCTCTTCTGTCTTGGCGCCGCCCAGGCCACCGAGCGTTTCATCAAATTCTCACCCCAGCCGGGAGCCATCGAGCTGAAAGACGTCAGTATCAGCGTCAACGACAAGGAGCACTCCTGCGTCAAGCTGGCTGTGCAGTCGCTGACCGGCGACTTCCTCAAGGTGACGGGCCGCACCGCCGTCACCGGCACCACCTACGCCTTCGGCGACCCCGGCCTGGGCTATGAGACGCCCAAGGACACGGCACCCGCCATCGTCGTGGGCACCGTGGGCAGCAACCCGCAGATAGACCAGTGGGTGAAGAAGGGTCAGCTGAAAGACCTCAAGGGCCGCCGCGAGAAATACATCATCAAGACCATCGGCCAGCAGCTGGTCATCGCCGGCAGCGACAAGCGCGGCACCGTCTACGGCATCTACGAGCTATCGCAGCAGATGGGCGTGTCGCCGTGGTACTGGTGGGCCGACGCCCCCATTAAGCACCACGACCACGTCTACGTCATTCCCGGCGAATATACCGACGGCGAGCCCGCCGTGGAGTTCCGCGGACTGTTCCTCAACGACGAGGCGCCCTGCCTCACCAGCTGGGTGAAAAACACATGGGGCACCAACTACGGCGACCACCGCTTCTATGAGCGCGTCTTCGAACTCATCCTCCGCCTGAAGGGCAACTACCTGTGGCCGGCCATGTGGAGCTGGGCTTTCTATGCCGACGACCCTGAGAACGGCAAGACCGCCGACAAGATGGGCGTCATCATGGGCACCTCGCACCACGAGCCCATGGCCCGCAACCACCAGGAGTATGCCCGCCAGCGCAGGCAGTGGGGACCGTGGAACTACCAGACCAACCAGAAGAACCTGGACCGGTTCTTCCGCGAGGGCATTGAGCGCATGAAGGGCACTGACGACATCGTGACCATAGGCATGCGCGGCGACGGCGACGAGGCCATGAGCGAGGATGCCGACACCCGGCTGCTGCAGCAGATCGTGGAGAACCAGCGCCGCATCATCAAGGAGGTGACGGGCAAGCCCGCCGAGAAGACCACCCAGGTGTGGGCATTATATAAAGAGGTGCTGGACTACTACGACAAAGGCATGCGCGTGCCCGACGACGTGATTATGCTGCTCTGCGACGACAACTGGGGCAACGTACGCCGCGTGCCCAACGCCAAGGAGCGTAAGCACCCCGGTGGATGGGGACTCTACTACCATGTAGACTATGTCGGTGCGCCGCGCAACTCGAAGTGGCTCAACGTCACGCAGTCGCAGCAGATGTTTGAGCAGCTGCAGCTGGCCTACAACTTCGGCATACAGCGCATGTGGATTCTCAACGTGGGCGACCTCAAGCCCATGGAATACCCCATACAGCTGTTTATGGACATGGCATGGAACCCCAAGGAGTACACCCAGCAGACGGTGACCAACCACACCACCCGCTTCTTCCGCCGCAACATGGGCTGCACGGAGGCCCGCGAGGCGGCCGACATCTATAACCGCAACTGCCAGTACATGGCACGCGTAACACCCGAAATGCTCGATGCCAACACCTATAACGTCGAGACCGGCGAATGGCGGCAAGTGTCCGACGACTATGCCCGTCTTGAGCTGCGCGCCCTGAGGCTGCTGGAGCTGGTGCCCGCCGAGAGCCGCGACTTCTACCGTCAGCTGGTGCTCTTCCCCATCCAGGCCATGGCCAACCTCTACGACATGTACTATGCCCAGGCCATGAACCGCCAACTGGCCGCGCAGAACAGCCCCGACGCCAACCGCTGGGCCGCCGAGGTGGAGCGCTGCTTCAAGCGTGACTCCATGCTCTGTGCTGCCTACAACACCGACATTGCCGGCGGCAAGTGGAAAGGCATGATGACCCAGAAGCACATAGGCTACCGCTCATGGAACGACAACTTCCCCCGCGACCTGCGTCCCGCCACGAAGCTCGTCGACACCAGCGACAACAGGCTTGGAGGCTACACCTTCACCCAACACCCATCACCCATCACCCCCGGCTACATAGCCATGGAGGCAGAGCACTTCTACAGTGCCGAGGCCCCGCAGGGCAGCACCTGGAGCGTCTATCCCGACTATGGCCGCACCCGCAGCGCTGTGGCACTGACGCCTTACACCAACGATGTGGGCAATGCCCGCCTGACCTACCGCTTCACACTGCCCGCCGGTACCGACGCCAAGACGGCTAAGGTGCATGTCATCACGAAGTCGACGCTCGACTTCCTCAACGTCGGCGGTCATGAGTTCACCATCAGCCTCGACGGCGGCACACCACAGACGGTGAACATCAACAGCACACTGCTCGACCGTCAGCCCTATGTCTACGACGTGTTCTACCCCACAGTGGCGCGCCGTGTCATTGAGAAGACCGTCGACTTAACCGTCGGCAGCGGCGACACCCACAAACTGACGCTACAGCCGCGACACCCCGGCATCGTCTTCGAAAAGATAGTCGTTGACCTCGGCGGTTACGAGCCCTCCTATCTCTGGGGCAACGAGTCGCACTACACACGGCAATAGAGCCGCATGCAGGGAAATGAAGATAAATGCGCAGATAATGTCTGCGCATTTTTTGTCCTACCCCAAAACCTCAGTTAAGTATTACTAAAAATACTTAAAGACACAGTGAAACATTAAACTTTTCCCGTGCGCAGGCGTTATGAAGTAATATAGACAGACAGCTATGAATCGGTAATACACATCAACAACTAATACAAAAGACCAACGATGAAAGATTTTAATTACTACGCCCCGACAGAGGTAGTATTTGGCAAGGAGAGTGAAGAGCAGGTAGCGGCTCTGGTAAAGAAATATAACGGTACGAAGGTGCTGGTGCACGAGGGCATAGCCCTATGCCAGAAAGAGGGTGTAGACTTCATCCTCGCCGTTGGCGGCGGCAGCGTCATCGACTCTGGCAAGGCCATCGCCATGGGTGTGGCCAACGCCGACAAGGAGGTGTGGGACTTCTACCTGGGCAAAGACACACCGGCAGCAGCCCTGCCCGTGGCATCGGTGCTGACCATCCCCGCCGCAGGCAGCGAGATGAAAATCAAGAAGATGGTGCGCAAGTGCAGCCGCGACTATACCGCCACCTGCGGCTCGCTGAAGAAGCTACAGGCCCAGGACATGGAGGCAATCTACAAGATGGCTCGCGGATAAACGGACTAATTCTTAATACTATGAGAAAGATACTCGTAACAGCAGCCGTGGCCACGGTGGCCGTGGGGCTGCAGGCCAAGGAGCAGGTGGAAATCCGGCTCAACCAGGTGGGCTATACCCCGCAACAAGAGAAGGTCGTCGTGGTGGAGGGCATAAATCCGGCAGGAAAGTTGCGCGTCACCACGCCCGACGGCAAGGCTGTGGCGATAAAGTCCGTGCGCAAGGCCGTATCGCCAATGTCGGGTAAGACGCGCTATGTCGTAGACTTAGGCCCGCTGACGGCTCCCGGCCGTTATCAACTAAGCCTCAAAGGACAGACCTGCGAGCTGACGGTGGCCGAACGTCCTTACCACGACATCGCCGCGGCATCGCTACGCTTGTTCTATCTCATGCGCTCTGGCGTGCCTATCACCATGGGCGGAGCGTATAACCGCCCCGTCGGACATGCCGACACCCATGTAAAGATACACCCCTCAGCAGCGTCGGCCCTGCGACCGGCGGGCACGGTCATCAGCGTCCCCTACGGATGGTACGATGCCGGCGACTATAATAAATATGTGGTCAACTCGGCGTTCAGCATCGGCCTGATGCTGGCAGCATACGAGCAGCAGCAGGGCTACTTCTCACGCTTGTCAACCAACATCCCCGAGAGCGGCAACAAGACGCCCGACCTGCTGGACGAGATGATGTTCAACCTGCGATGGCTGATGGCCATGCAAGACCCTGCCGACGGCGGCGTCTACCACAAGCTGACGACGTCCAACTTCGAGGGCTTCGTCATGCCCAAAGACTGTCACCAGGAGCGCTATGTGGTGGCTAAGAGCGTGACGGCCACCCTCGATTTTGCCGCCGTCATGGCCGATGCCGCCCGGCTCTATGAGCCTTACAGCGAAGACTATCCCGGCTTTTCGGCCCAGGCAGCAGCTATGGCCGAGCGCGCCTACCAATGGGCCAAGGCCAACCCCCAAGCCTACTACCGCCAGGAGCAGCTGAAAGACCCCGCCGTGACCACGGGCACCTACGGCGACAACAACGCTGCTGACGAGCTGTTCTGGGCTGCCTCGGCGCTCTACCGTCTCACGGGGAAGCAGTCCTATCTGGACGAGGCCCTGAAGCAACAGCCCACGGCTATAACGCCGCCCTCATGGGGCAACGTAGCCACCCTTGGCGCCCTCGAGTGGCTGTCAAAACCCACCACCACTCCCAGCCCCGCCACCACTCCCGGCGCGTCAGCGCCGGGCCCTGCCCCCACCCTCGCCGGCCTGCGCCAGCACCTGCAGCGCCTGCTGCTGGCCTATTGCGACGAGGCTGCGAAGAGCGTGCCCGCCTCCTCGTTCCAGTCGCCCTTTGGCAACAAGGCCCGCGACTTCGGTTGGGGCTGCCTGGCCGAGAACTGCTGCTGCCAGGCGCTGCTGATGCTCTACGCCGACAAACTGACGGGCACGACGAACTATCAGCGCTACGCCCTGCAGAACGCCGATTACCTGCTGGGACGCAACGCCACCGGCTACTGCTACGTCACTGGCTTCGGACAGAAGAGCCCGATGTATCCTCACCACCGCATGTCGCATGCCGACGGCGTGGAGGCGCCGTTCCCCGGCATGCTCGTGGGCGGACCTAATCCCGGTCAGCAAGACAAGGGGTCGGCAAATCTGGTCTACCCGTCAAACGTTCCCGACGAGTCGTATATCGACGACATGAACTCCTACGCCTCCAACGAGATTGCCATCAACTGGAATGCCTCACTGGTAGCCATGCTCTGCTGGATCGACGCCCTGCAGCAGACCGAAGACCAGCCCACGGGATGGGCTACCGTCAACGGCACTACCACCGGCAGCCAAGGGCAGAATCCCATAGTCGTTACCACCTTCAAGGAACTGAAGAAAGCTCTGGCCAAGAACGACTCTACACCGCGCACCGTCTACCTGAAAGGGCGCATCGAGGTGCCTCTACTCTTTACCGTCGCCAACAACAAGAACAAGACCATCGTGGGGCTGCCTGGTTCCTGCCTCGTCAACGACCGCTACACCCTGGAAAAGGATTCTACGGGCATACTCAAGTTTGACCGCTGCGAGAATATCATCCTCCGCAACATCACCTTCCTCGGCCCGGGTGCCTTCGACCGCGATGCCAACGACAACCTGCTGCTGTCGCGCTCAACACACGTCTGGGTAGACCACTGCGACTTTCAGGACGGCATGGACGGCAACTTCGACAGCAATCACGGGTCGGACTACATCACCGTGTCGTGGTGCCGTTTCCGCTATCTGAAGCAACCGTGGCCCAAACTTGCCGACGACGATAACGACGACCACAACAGCGACCACCGCTTCAGCAACCTCTGGGGCAGCAGCGACCGCGAGAGTCAGCACAGCGAAGGCCGTCTGCGCACAACCTTCGACCACTGCTGGTGGGACGAGGGGTGCCGCGCACGCATGCCCTTTGTGCGCTTCGCACAGATTCACCTGCTCAACTGCCTGTACAGCAGCTCTCTGGCTACGGTCTATGTGCAGGCCCGCTACAAGAGCAACGTACTGGTAGAGAACTGTGCCTTCGTCAACAAGCCCAAAGGCATCAAGGTGTATCAGACGCCTTCGCAGAAGAATGCCGACTATCGCGACTATAACATCCGCTTCCACGGCTGTATCGGTGCCGACGATTTGGAGCAGCGCTCGGGGCAGGCCGAGTACTTCACTCCACCCTACTCTTACAATGCTGACGCCGCCGCCACCGTGGAACAGCAAGTGAGAGCCGCCGCCGGCGCAACCCTGCACACGCAATTTTAAAATGACTAAATACACATCAAACACTATGGCAACAAGACACTGGACAACCATCAAGGACTTTAAGGAAATACTTTTCGAGGAATATCAGGGCATAGCCAAGATTACCATCAACCGCGCTCGCTACCGCAACGCCTTCACCCCGCTGACGACGCTGGAGCTGAGCCAGGCCTTCGCCATGGCCCGCGAACTGCAGCGCATCCGCGTGGTGCTGCTCACGGGCGCCATGTCTGAGGTACCCGAGGGTCAGCGCCTAGAGGACGTGAAGCACGCTTTCTGCTCGGGTGGCGACATGCACGTCAAGGGGCGCGGCGGCTATATCGACGAGCAAGGGGTGCCCCGCCTGTCGGTGCTCGACGTGCAGATGCAGATACGGCGGCTGCCAAAGCCGGTCATCGCCATGGTCAACGGCTACGCCATCGGCGGCGGACACGTGTTGCACCTGG
>CAMHKU010000027.1 GCA_946185805.1 uncultured Prevotellaceae bacterium
TGATGGGGATGTAGTACATCTCGTTGGTGTTCACCAGGTTGTAGCTGAAATGCTCGCTCAGCGCAAGGTGGTCGTTGAACTTGAATCGTGGCGTCACCGAGAGGTTGAGCATAGAGTTCTCGAAGTGGTTCTTCACGTCACCGTCGCCATACTCATTGATAGCGGCGGGGTTGCCCAGCTGCCAGTTGTAGTTTTTGACGTAGGCCAGTGCCTCGGAGAGATAGCTCTCTGCCTCGATGTCATAGTGCGAGTCGCTGAGACGTCCCATACCGTAGCTGTAGGGGCTGAGGAAGGGGCTCTTGGCGTAAGCCAGGAATCCGGGAGCCGTTGGCGTGCCCTCATCGTAGGTAGAGGGAGCGCCGTCGTTACGCAGGCTGCGGTTGGTGTTGGCAAAGGATGCGTCGAAGCGCACGTCGAGACGCTGCGTGAGGTTGATGTCGGTATTGAAGCGCACGTTGAGGCGGTTCATGCTGTTGAACTTCAGCGTCGACTTCTGGTTGACGTAACCCACGGAGAGGTTGTAGCTGGCCACGTTGTCGCCACCCTCGACGTTGATGCCGTAGTTCTGAGTCATGGCGGTGTGGTAAACCAGATCCTTCCAGTCAGTGTTCTGGTGATACTGGTTGTAATAGTAGTAATTGGGGTCCTCGTTGAGGAACTTAAACTTCTGTATACGCGTGCCCGAGGTCTTGAGCAGCTCAGAGGCATAGCCGCGATAGTCCTCCGCGCCCATCACCGAGAGGTACTTGGGCTCGAGGGTGACGCCTGCCGAGAGGCTGGCGGTGATGCGGGTGGCCATCGACTTGCTGCGCTTAGTCTCGACGAGAATGACACCGTTGGCACCCTTGGCGCCGTAGAGGGCGGTACCATTGCGCATGACGGTGACCTTCTCGATGTCGGCGGGGTTGATGTTCGACAGGATGTCGTTGTAGAATCCGTCGTGCAACATCGTGCGGGTGTACTGCTGATCGTAGATGACGCCGTCGACGACGATGAGCGGCTGGGCGTTGACGTTGAGCGAGTTCAGACCCTGCACAAACATGACGCTACCCACGCCGGGGGTGCCGTTATGGGTGATGGTATACACCTGTCCGCCGAGCTGCTGCTGCACCTCGTCCTTGATGTTCACGGCATTGGAATACTGGAAGCCAGTAGCCGAGCGGTCAGTGCGGGCGTCGCTCTGCTTGCTGTACTCCGGCGTAAAGGCTGTAGGATAGAGCATCACCTGACGCTGCTGCTCCTTAGGCTGCAGTCCTATGCGGACGGGGTTGAAGTCGGTGGTGGTGATAAAGAGCGAGGTGCTGAACAGGGGTACCTTCAGCTCGTAGGAGCCATCGTCCTCGGTGAGCACGGAATAGCCCTCCACGCCGTCGGCACTGACGATGGCACCGCCCACGGGCTGCCCCGTGGTGGCGCTCTTCACCACGCCCTTGACCACACGTGTCTCGTATTGCTTCTGTTGCTTCTTTTTCTTGACGACCGGAGCAGCTTCCTCTTCGTCGTCAAATTCATCCTGTGCTGCGACACTTACGGGGAAGGCCATCAGCATGGTAAGTCCGAATAAAATATATTTTTTCATAGCTTACTGTTCTTCTTCAGGGTTCGTAGGGTTACACTTCGAGAGATAATACGTCTCTCCGTCGCCATGAGGCGTGATGTAGAAGTTCTCCTCGTCGGTCCACGAGGTGCCGTGAGGCACGAGCAGGACAGAGGAGATATACATCGTACGGGTGTAGCGGTTGCGCAGCAGGTCGCGCTCGCTGACGGTATTGGTAGAGATCTTGATATACACCTGCGGCGTCTCCTCAGTCAGGCCGTAGGAGGCGCAGGGGAACTTAAAGTCGTCGTACACCTTGATATAGTCAATGATGTCGGGCGTGGTCTCCTTACCTGAGATGAGGAGCGTGGAGTCCTTGGTGCCGTCCTGCTTGTTATAGTACATCCAGCAGGTGAGCTTTGTCGGCAGGCACTGGATCTTAGTGGCCATAGAATCTACCGCCTTTGCCGGCGGGGTGACGACATAGATGTCGTAGCCCATGTTCGACAACACGTTGCGGATGTTGAACGTCACGCTGGTGGTGTCGTTGCCAGGACGGAACTCCATGAGACGGTTGCCGCCAAGGAGCTTGCCGTAGTAGGGTGTGCCTGAGAGGATGCTAACAGGCACGGCCTCTACCGTCTCGTCGTAGTCCTTGCGGTCCTTATTATACACCTTGCTCAGCTCCTTGATGGCACCGCGGCCGTTGGCATTAATCATGACCAAGCGGTTGAAGGTGTTCAGCGGGTTGATGTTCCACTGACTGGTCTTCATCACCGTACCATTAGAACATTCAACATTGGTAGTGCCATAGAGCACGCCGCCGGGCTGCAGGGGTTTGTGCGTGCTGTACAAGCCGTCGCCATACTGATAGTAGCGCAAGAAGGGTGCACCCCAGTAAGCCTCGCGGAAAGATGAAAGCTCAGCCAGGGTCGACATGGCGGAGTCGCGCAGAGCGTTGTCGCTGTTCTGAGTGCGGCTGAAGATGGTGCCCTGCATGATAGCCAGTCGGCTGTTGGTATAGGCCACTGAGTCGTGGTCTTCTACCTTGTCGTCGTAGACGAAATACTGCTGATACTCGTCAATGAGCTGCTTCCACACCTCGTTGGTAGGTGCGAGCACCCAGTAGGTAGAGTCCTCAGCACTCAGACGGGCATAGAGGAAGTTGCTGCCGAAGAGCTCGTTAACCTGGCGGAAGACAGAGTCGAGATAGACCGTGCGGCCATTCTCGATGCCACCGGCCACCGACTCGTCAGCCTGGAATTCTCTGCGATAGAAGCGGCTACTGTAGAGGAAGCTGGCCACGGAGTCGAGGTCGGCATCCTTACGCAGATATTCAAACACGTTGGGGCCGTAGGCCACCTGGCTGCCGACGGTGTAAAGCAGGCCATTGCTGTAGAGACCATTGACAGGACTCTCTACGATGGGTGAGCCGGCGACGGCCGTGCCCGACAGGGGGGCGTACTTACCGTTCATCATCACCAGCGTGTCGTTGGTAGAGGGCGACACGGAGAAATTGTACAGGGCGATGTGGTTGCGCACGAACTCCTTGATGACGGTGTTGTCGTCGTCGTCGACGGTGCTCTTTTGGCTGTTGTAGCTGTCGATGAGCGCCTTCGCCTGGTCGGCAGAGAGCTGGTCGTTGGTGGGTGCAAAGACGGTAAACACCTGACTGGAGGCCAGCGACTTGTCGTAGCCGGTGGCTTCGAGCACGCTGGCAAAGTTGCTGAAGTTGCTGTTGCCCTTGAGGGCTTGCCACAGCGTGCCTTCATGCGCTCCCTGCTGAGCCCCCTGGTAGTGGTCGTCCCAGGTATCGGTGCAGGCCGTAAAGGCAGCGCCGATGCCGCAGCACAGCAGGCTCGCAGCGAGAATATGTTTTATGCTTTTGGTAATCATAACTTTCAATTTTCAATATTCAATGTTCAATAGTTTACAGGTCGTCCTCCATTTCGCCGGCGCCGTCGACGCCATAGACGCTCTTAGGCACCATCTCGAAGTAGTCGAGCATGAACTCGTTGTTGTTTCCCTGCTTACCGTCGCTGGCCACGCGGAAGCGCAGGTAGTGGTCCTTGGTAGCGTCAATACGCACCTGACAGAGGATACGGCGATAGGTACGCGGGTTCTTCACGAAGTAGTTCTTGGTAGAGGTGCTGAAGTGGAAGGTAGAGCGCGGCGCACGGTAGGCACCGAGGTTCTTCAGCAGTTTCTGCTCTGAGGCCTTGGACTCGGCGCTCTTGCTGTCGTAGTCGCTCACCGACGACTCGTTGGTATCGCCGAAGGCATCGCCGATATAGAGGTCGCTGTCGAGGTTCTTGGTCATGTCAAGGGGAATACCCTGAGGCACACCGTCGAAATAGGTCTGCATGACGCCTCGCGTGCCGAGGGCGCAGAAGCCTAAGCGCAGCTGCCAGTCACCGGTATAGGGCACGGGCGGTATACGGAACGAGAAGTCGTAGTCGCCGAAGAGGTTCCACTCATCACCCTGCCACGACCAGAAGTTGATGTGGGGGCGACGCAGCACGACGTAGCAGTTAGTAAAGGTGACACCGTCGAGATAGCCCAAGGGGAAGTAGTAGTTACGGCCGTTCTTAGGCGTAGAGGCATCGTCGGGATAGCCTGAGTCGTCGTCCTGGTCGGGATTACCCTCATAGCGCAGTCCGTTGCCGATGACCTCAGGGAACACCGTTGAGAAGTCCATGCGGATACGATCGTTCTGCACAATGTTCTGTACCTCGTCTGAGAAGGCCACGATGTCGTTGACATAGAAGTAGTGGCCGTTCAAGCCATCGTGGACGTACTCGGTCTCGATGGTGGGGTCGATATGCTGGCCCTCAATCTGGAAGTTCTTGTCGTAGCGGCGGTTGATGTAGCGCTCGCGCAGTTTGCCTTGGCCTACGTAAGCCGACATAGTGACCTGCTCCACCTTCATCATGGTGTGAGGCAGCATGGTGTAGTGCCAGTCTACGGGGTTGGCCAGTGTCTCTTCGATACCGAAGGCACCGTTCACAGGGCCGATGTTCACCTCCAGAGGTGTCAGGTCGGCGGTGCCGCCCACGCGCTTGTTCAGCAGGTGATACTGCATGAAGCGCTTCAGCGGGTTGACAGAGTCGGTAAGGTTGGCAAAGCTATGTCCCTCGGCGTTGACATCCTTGGGATACACAGGGTCGTAGATTTCGCAGGCTTTGTTGTAGAGGGCCTGGACGTCGCCCTTGGCAATGCCATACTTGGCCGTCAGGATACTGTCAGGCACGGCGAAGAATGTGAAGCCATACTTCTTGGTGTCGGGCACCCAGGCCACCTCTTTCCAGAAGTCAGAGGTGTAGTAATACCTGTTGTGGCTCTTCGGGTCCCAGGTTTCGTCTTCCACGAGCATCAGCTCGTCGAGCAGGCCCGTAGCCTTCAGGGCAGCGTAGTAGGTGCTGATCTTGGAGTTGCTCTCCACGATGTCGGTCAGGTAACTGTTCGACTTCTCTATCACCATGTCGATGGGCTGCATGATACCGTTCTCCACAGAGTCGTCCTTGAGGTCGTAGTAGATGTGTGCCGTACCTTCGAGGTATACCACAGCATTGCTGTCGGCGTCGAAGCCCTGCGAAGTGGCGATGACGCGGCCCAGCATGTTAGTGGTAGCCAGACGGTCGGAGTTCATCTCCATCGTGGTGTACATATTGCTCACGAGGTGGGTCTTGGCGATGGTGTCGCAGTCGGCCGCCGAGAGATCACTAACGCTGCTCTTGCCTTTCTTCGAAAGATAGGCAGCCACAGCCTTATTGTCAGGCACGAAGCAGGTATAGTGGCCATAGGTAGAGAGCAGGTCGGTAAGTCCGGCCTTGTCGACAATGGCATAGAAATCGCTATACTCCGTGCGGTTCTTCAGGTAGTCGCTCATCATCTCGCCCGTGAACGAGTAGAAGTTCTCGCTGTCAGGCTCGTCGGAACAGCTGCTCACGAGAGCGGCGGGGCCGACCAGTCCCACGAGCGCCATGAGACCTATAATCTTGCTAAAGATGGTTGTTTTCATATCGTTGTTCTCCTTTCTGTTAGTAGTTCTTCTCATAGCTGCTGTTTTCGCCGCTGCTGAAGGCGGGGTTCTGCGTCAGGTTGGTGTTCACCTTCAGCTCCTCATAGTTGTAAGGCCAGTAGATGGCGTCCATCTTCGACATCTTGTTGGCGATGAGTGCACCGCCGGTGGTCACCTTGCGCTGTACGGCAGCCGACAGCGCCTGCGTGTTGCCGTTGCGGCGCGCCTGGCGCACAAGATCGAAGTAGCGCTTGCCCTCAAACATCAGCTCGCGCTGGCGCTCCTGCATGACGAGGGTCTCCATCTGAGCCTTCGAGGCGTAGTCGGAACGTAAGAGGGTGTCGACGAGTTCTGTCTCACAGACCGAGCGCTTGTTGACCCAGTTCACCAGCTGGAAAGCAGCGTCCAGCAGCGGCTTGTTGGCAGTGGCAATCTCGGTGGTGGCACCGTCCTGGGCTTTCATCACTAAGGCCTCGGCCTTCATCAGCATGATGTCGCTCAAGCGGTAGATAATCCAGTTGGAGCCGTTGTACTTCTCGGCGGCAATGCCGCTGTAGCCTACCTTGGGCGTGCTGCTGGTAGCGTCGATGGTGACATTGTGCCACACATATTTATTGATAGAGCCTAAGGCAATGTTGCAGTTCTCATACAGGCGGGCGTCCATCTTCTTGTTGCGGTCGGCAAAGATGTTACGCGAGCTGGTGGCATTGATGTCCTCCAGCACATAGTCTGACGGGGCTGCATAACCAACGATAGAAGTGGCGTTGCCATAGAGTGTATTGACAGCCATGTTGGCCAGCATGCTCTCACCGCGGGGGTCGTCGCTATAGATGAGCTGGAAGATGATCTCCGGCGTGTAACGGTTGACGTACGAGTCGTAGGTAAACAGTGTGTTGTAGGCATTGCCATAATAGCTGTTGCCATAGGCATTGACCAGCGGATAGCCACCGCTGCGTACATACTGCGTGCTGCTGGACGAGCTGCCGTAGCCGCCCATGGTAGAGCGGTTGTCCTCGGCCCACTTCTTCTTGGACTCCATCACCAGGTCGGCATAACGGATGCAGTTGTCGTAGTCCTGCTTCCACAGGTACATCTCGCAGAGCATCGCATTGATAGCGTCCTTGGTGATACGGCCCGTCTGGTAACGGGGTTCGGTCGTGGGATAGTACTCTATGGCATTCGACTTCACGCTCTCCAGGCTCAGGATGAGCGAGTCGAGCACATTTTCAAACTTCGTGGCCGGCAGGTCCATCTTCTGGTCATCGTCGGTAAACGCCTCCGTGGTGTAGGGCACGTCACGGAAGGTGCGGATGAGGTAGAAGTAGCAGAGCGATCGCAGGGCCGTCACCTCAGCGATGTTAGCATTAAGCTCGCTCTGGGTATAGGCAGGATCGGCGGCAGCCACCTGCGGGGCGTACTTGATGATGGTGTTGCAGCGGTTAATCACCTGGTAGAAGCTCTCCCAGGCGGTATAGCTGTTCTTGGCGTCGATGTTCTCCTTGAGCACCTTCTCCAGGTCTACGTCCTTGTCGATGTTCTGGCCTACGCCCACATTCTCGCTGCGGAACTCGCCCCAGATCATCATGCGGCGCACAACAGGGTCGGCCTGCATGCCCGAATAGCAGCCGGCCAATATATTCTCTACGTCGCTCTTGTCTGTCCAGAACTTCTCCAGGATAATCTCGTTCTGAGGCTCTATCTCGAAGAAATCCTCGCAGCTCGTGGTCAGCAGCAGCGCAGCGGTAGCGCAGCACAGCGAACAAGCCCGACGCATGTTTTTATTCTTGATGCTAATCATAATTATTCTTTCTTTGAAAGCGAGCAAAACTCGAATTCTTGTAACTATTGTCTTATTCCTATTTATTAGAAGTCTATAGACAGACCGAAGGTGTACCAACGCGAACGCGGCGTCCTGTTGCGGTCGATGGCAGGGTCGTAGCCGGCAGCCACCACGTCGGGGTCAACACCCGTGTACTTGGTAATGACAAACGGGTTGTTGGCATTGACGTAGAAGCTCACGCGATTGAGGCCTATCCACTTCAGCTGCTTCTTGTCGAGCGAATACGAGAGGCTGGCATAACCCATACGCAGGTAAGAGCCGTCTTCCACAAAGCGGTCGCTGATGAGCGTGTTGTAGTTGCTCGTTTTGCCGTACATGGCACGGGGGATGGTGGTGATGTCACCCTCCTTGCGCCAGCGGTAGTTCACGGCCTGGCTCTGGTTGTCGTTGCTGATCATAGCCTCGGCCCAGAGGCGCGACTCGTTGATAATCTTGTTGCCCACGCGGTAGGTGAACTGTGTAGAGAGGCGCCACTTGCCGTAGTTGAACGTGAAGCCGAAGCCACCCTGCAAGCGCGGCAGCGACGAGCCGAGGTAGACGATGTCAAGGGCATTAATCTGACCGTCATGGTTGACATCGTCGTAGATAGCATCACCACCGTTGAAGCGGTAGTCGCGGCCGGTACCCTCGTTGGTGTAGTGATACATCATACGCACAGGGTTGCCGTTAGCATCGGCCACCACCTGACCGTCCTTGTTCAAGGCCACGGGAGCCGTCTTGCCGTCGGCGAGGAACTGTGCACGCTCCTCGGCGCTCATGTTGTTGAAAGTAGAGTAGTTATACTGGTATACGCCCTTGTAGCGGAAGCCGTAGATGGCACCCAGGGGGTTGTGCAGCTGAACGCGGCGCAGCCACTCGTCGTTGTTGTAGCCAAAGGTGGAGTTGAGGTTGTTCAGCAGGTACTCGTCCATCTCCAGGATTTCATTGCGGTTGTTGTTGAAGTTCACGTTCATGTCCATGGTGAACTTACCCTTCTTGATGAGGCGGTTGGTGCTGATGTTGAACTCCCAACCAGTGTTGCGCAGCTTACCGCTGTTGCGGTAGGGCACGGTGGCATAACCACTGTTGGAGGGGATGCGGTAGTTCTCCAGCAGAATGTCGGTGATGTCCTCACGGTAGACCTCGAAGGCCAGCACCAAACGGCTGTCGAAAAGTTCCACGTCGAAACCAAGGTTATACTTGTCGGCGGTCTGCTGGCGCAGGTCGGTCAGTCGGATGTTCAGCGGGCGCATAGCCGTCATGTTGATATAGGCATCGCCAGCACCATACTTAGAGGTATAAAGGTAGTCGTAGCGCGGCGTGCTACCTACGCGACCCCAACCCGGACGGATGGCCAGCAGCGAGAGCGTGGGCTTAAGTTTCTCCATCCAAGGCTCGTCACTGATAATCCACTTTCCAGAGATACCGGGGTTGTAGCTCCAGCGCTTGCCGGGTCCGAAACGGGTAGTACCGTCGATACGTATTGAGGCGTCGAAGATGTAGCGACCCTTATAGGCATAGTGTCCCGAGGCCGTCCAATACATGTTGCGCCACTCGTTATAGCCGGAATCGAAGCCGGTAATCTGACCGCCACCGTTGGTAATGGTGATGCCTGAAGGCACGCCCACCTTGTTCTCGTTCTGGAAGTTGTTAGAGCCGGTGTTCAGTTCAAACTTACCCATGATCATGGCGCTGTGGTCCTTGTTCTTAAAGGCGGGAATGAACGTCAGCTGGTGCTTGGTGTTGAAGTTCACGCTCTTGTAGGAGTTGTCGTAGGCGGTATTCACCGACTCGCCGACGGTAAGCGTCGTCAGTTCCTGGGGGTAGTAGTTGCTGTCATACTGGTTGAAGATGGTCATCAGCACCGAACCACGGTAGTTCAGCTGATGGTGGTCTTCGTCCATGCCCAGGAGGTGGTAGTTGATGACCAGCTCCGGCGTCAGGTCGTAGGTGGTCGTCTGGTTCTTGGCCAGGTTAGCCACGGCCACGGGGTTGGCATACTTTTTCTGGTCGTCGTTGAAAATGCCAGAACCCGACTGCAGCATGGTGTAATAGGCGTCGGTATCTACGCCCGTCACGGGGTCCTGCTCGTAGATGCTCATGTTAGGCATCTTCTTGCGGGCAAGGTCCAGCAGGTTGGTGTAGTTCTTGTCGTTCTTGGTATAGGTCATAGCGAAGTTGGTGCTCACGCGGATGCGCTCAGAGACGTTGTAGTCGAGGGCGATACGCGTAGAGAGACGCTGCAGCTTCTGCTTGATCATCGTACCCGTCTCATGGTCGTAACCGGCACCGATACGGAAATTGGCCTTCTCGCCACCACCGCTGATGGTGACATAGTGGTTCTGCTTCAAGCCCCACTGAGTGACGGCATCGCGCCAATCGGTGTTGTTGTTATACTGCTCGTACTCCGAGAACGTCGGGTCGTAGTTCAGCTCGGGGATATTCGAGGCGGCGTCGCTCTGCTGGGGGTTGAAGTAGCTTTCCTTCAGCAGCATGGTGTAGTCGTCGCCGTTCAGCATCTCGTAGCCTTTGGGCTGGTAGGTGCCGGTGAGCTTGAGCGAGTAGGTCAACTTCGGTGCACCGCGGGTACCACGCTTGGTGGTGAGCTCAATGACACCGTTGGCTCCCTGCGAACCGTAGATAGCGGCGGCAGCACCGTCCTTCAGCACGCGGATGTCGGCAATATCCTCGGGGTTGATGTTGAGCAGTTCGGAGAACTTCTCGTTGAGATCCTGTCCGGTGAGGTCGCCCACCTCGCCGACGTCGCGGACATTACCGTCGACGACGATCAGCGGCTGGCTGTTGATATTGTTCGACAGCGTAGCCGAACCACGCAGACGCATGGTAGAGCCCGAACCCAGGTCACCGCTGTTGCCGATGATGTCAAGACCGGCGATACGACCCTGCAGAGCCTCGTCGACGGAGGTGATGGCCAGGCCCTCGAACTCCTTCATCGACAGCGACTGGGTAGCGCCCGACACCTCACGCTGGGGGATAGGCAGGCCGTTGCCCTGAACGCGGCGCTTCGACTTCACGGTCACCTCCTTCAGCGTGGTGACCGACTTCATGGTTACCTTATACGACGTACGGTCGATGTTTAATGACATCGTCTGCAAGCCGACGTAGCTGAAGCGGATTTTGTCTTTCTGGTTCTTCACCTTCATGGTGAAGTTACCGTTGAGGTCGGTGATGGCGGAGTTGATGATACGACCGTTGTTGTCGATCTCACATACCGTAGCACCCATCAGCGGACCCATGTCGTCGTTCACTGTACCGTGGACCGACGTGATGGTCTGTGCGCCGGCAACAGTCGTGGCCAGCAGCGCCAATACCATTATGATAGTTCTTAGTATTCTCATCACTTAGTTCCTCCCTAATGCTTTAAGTTGTTCTTTCCAAGAGGTCAAAGGCTGGTAGAGCAGCGGTCCGTCAATCTGATGGACCACGGCGTCAGAGGCCGAATAGACAGTGGCTGTGGTGTTGGAACCACTGAACCAGTACTCGCGGCAGATGAGGTTGTACAGGCCGTTGTCCTTGACGACATGGCGCTCCACGGCGCCGGGCTGGTTGCCCTGAGCCAGCACGTCCTTGATGGTCATCTGCTTGTTAGAGAAGTCTACCTGGATAGGATAGAAGCGACCGGTAGCAGTATTGCGACGCATCGACTCATAGGAACTCTCGTAGAGTGGAACCTTGTTGCCGTCGGTGCCGGTTTCAAATTCGTCGGAAGCCATGTCAATGGCGATGGAGTGGTCTTGCACGTGATAGCGCAGGAAGCCTAAGATGATGTCTTTAACGATGGTGCGGGCGCTGTCGCGCAGGGCTTTCGTGCCCCAGGTCTCGGTGGCGATAGCATTATAGTCATCCCAGGTGGGCAGCAGGCCGTCATCGATAAGCTTGCGGATGCTCTCGTTAGTAGGCACGTAGATGGTGTAGTTGTAGTTGTCGAGCAGCGTCAGGTTGCGGTTGCCCTGAGCACTCATACCAGCGCTGTAGCGCGAGTCGCCAAGGGAGATAGAGTTCTGCAGCAGACCGGAGCCGCCCAACAGGTTGTAGAACTCAGAGAAGGCCTCGTTCTTCTGCAGGGTCAGGTAGACGCTGTTCTGGGCGCCCAAGGGCATCTGCTCGGTCAAGCCGTAGGCCGTACCGTTACTCTTGGGATAAATCTCGTTATTCTCGATGGGCAGCTGCTGGTTGTAGTTCTCCATCTGCCAGCCGCCACTGAAGGCGATGCGGCCGTCATCGGTATGCGTCACGCGGATGAGCGAGCCACCCTTGGTCTTGTAGTACTCGTGGCCGTCGGTAACGTCGCCCACGATGATGAGGTCATCCATCAGGCGGTTCAGGCGGTCACGGATAATCGACTGATCCACCTCCGACTGCGTGCGGCGGGTCTTTGTCAGTTTGCCGTTCTCGTCCATAGTGGTGTCAAAGCGGTAAGCCTGGATACGGAGGTTCTCACGCTTCGTCTTGTCGTAGTAGAACTCCAGCACCGACGGATTTGTACGTCCGTAGTAGGCGGGGTCTACATACCATTTCATAGCGTCGTTATTGGGCAGCAGCAGGCTGTAGTAAGAGTCCATAGAGAGCAGGTAGGGCAGGAAGTTCAGCTGGTCGATGGCCCAGTAGATGATGTTCATCTGCGACTCGTGGGCCAGGGCAGGATAGGCCACGGAGGCATACTCTGCCGGTGCGAACACCTTGTTGACCAGATAGACCACACCGTTGCAGCCCATGAAGCAGGAGTCAACATCCTCGGGCGTGATACCCAGCACCTCCTTAGCGTCGTTAAGCACCTGACCGAACTTCGAGGGAATAGCGCCGGTAAACGTCGGCAGCATGTTCACGTTGATAAGCTTTGCCAGCGTCTTGGCGGGAATGCTGTCCCACGTCTTGTACTCTGTCTGCAGGTCCAGGCCCTCGGTGTTCCACCATTTCTCCAGTGCCTCGTTGGTAGGCACAATCATGGCGCCGGCATCGTTGTGCAGGTCGTAGCCCATGGTGTTGCTGTAGATGTAGTGGTTCCATCCCGGGTCGAAGCTCAACGTGGCGTCCACGGTCTTGTCGTTGGGGTCGGTTTCGTTCGCTGCGCCATTGTTGCGGCCGGAGCGCTTGCTATAATAATATAAGGTGTACACCGAGTCCTCATTATTATAGAGGCGATTATACTCGCGCGTGGCCGCGGCATTGAAGTACGGTGCCGAGTAGCGGTCCAGGAGTTCCGACCATTTCGACATGTTGGCATGCTGGCGGATAATCTCGGCCATATTGGGCGACGACTCTATGACGCCGTTCACCTTCTGGATATAGCCGTTCTTGCAGGTGATGTCACGCTCCACCACCTTCTTGCCGTTCACCCAGGCCTCGCTGGTGCTGTTGGCCTGGTGGTTGGTCAGGATGTCGAGGTCCTTGTCGGTAATCGAATACTTACGCATGTAGGCCGGCAGGAAGTGTATCATCGGTGCCGACGAGGCGTCCTTGAGCAGGGGGATGCTCTTGTTGGCACCCTTGAACTTGGCCCATGCTGCCGTATTAGGCATCTGGGCAGGCTTCACAATCTCTACGGAGTCGTAGATACTCGTCGATGTCTCGCGACGCATGCACATACCCTCTTCGGGCGGGTTGCCGCTGGTGTTCGACAGCAGCTCGATGAGGTAGGCGTTGTTCACCATCGAGTTGTTGAGCAACAGCTTCTTCTGAGCCGTTGTCAGCTGGTCGTAGCTGTTGACACCCCAGTCGTTCTGTCGGAACCATACGTTGAAGGCCGAGTCGTTGGTGGCAAACAAGGTTTTCGAGCCGGTATGGCTCAACACCTCTTTCAGCCCCAAGTCATCGGCAAGGCGCAGCACCGTGGTGTAGTCACCCTCTTCCGACAGACGCTCGTAGATAGAGTTGCCCAGCCACTCGGGCTGACCCGTCAGCAGGATGCCGTCGTCCTTACACGACTGCAGCGACCAGGCACTCATCAGCAAGCCGCAGGCAACTACTGTCACCCGCCGGCCTTGTCTAACGATTTGTCTCTGTTTCATACTTTTTGGTTTTATATTATTAGTAGTTAATTGTTATGCTATTTCATGCTAAATGCTGTAAGCGATAATTATTACTTGACAATCTTCTTGCCGTTCTTGATGTAGATACCCTTGACGGCGGGCGCCTTGACGCGCTGGCCGCCAAGGTTGTAGATGGCATCGGAATCATCACCACCGGCACGGCGCTTGACGTCGCTCACGCCCGTACCCGTTCCGAGGTAGGTCAGCGTGAAGTTGTCGAAGCAACACCAGTCGGCGTCTACCCATTCGTCCTTATAGATACCGAAGGTCAGCCAGCCGTCGGTCACCATCACCCTGACGGTGTTGTGATACAGGTCGTAGTCGTTGAACGCCTGGTTGGCCGTCGTCACATTGTCGGGGAAGGTGTAGGGGTTGCCCGTATAGCGGTCGGCGCTGTAGAGGCTCGTCACGGGCACCTCAGCCAAGGTGTTGCCGTCGCCGCTGCCGGAGTAGGCATAGAAGATGCTGTTGAGCTGCTCCATGCCGAGATTATGATAGACGTATGCGGCATAGTTCCTTTCCGCATTGCCACCGCCGTTGCGGTAGAAAGCCTGCACGCCTACCTCGTATTCGCCGTTAGGCAGGCCCTCAACAGTCTGCCAGAAGTAGAAGTTCTTGTTCCAGAACTCTGCCACATAGCCGTTGGCGGCGGTAAACGTGGTGTTGGCGCTCCATCCCTCGGTGCCCTTGGCAAAGTCGGCATTGACGATAAGCGGCGTCAGGTCACCCTGACCGTCGCTAACGACTTTGTCGATAAGCACCTGACGTACATCGGTGGGGCAGGCGCGCAGCAGTTCGGCTGCACGGCTCATGGCGGCAGCATTCTCGGCGAAGGTGGTAGTAGTGTTAAGGGCTGTCTCGGCAGCCGCGATGGCGGCAGCATGCTGCTCCGTGGGCTGCAGGTTGTTGAACGCCTTGACAGCAGGCAGCAGGGTGAGCACCTCGTCCCACTGGCGCAGAAAATCGTATTCTACCTGTGTCAGCTTGACGATACAGCCATGCTGGGCGGCCACATTGCCGCTGACGTCGTGGCCGGCAGGCTCTACGTTCAAGCCGTGCTCGTCCATATAGCGCAGGCGGTAGTGGTAGCCGTTGGTATAGTTGATGTAAGAGAGGTTCCACTTCAGCTCACCGATGGGTCGCCACTGGGTCATGCCCTCGATGGCCTGGTTGTTCTCGCCAACGTGGAAGTTGGGGGTGACGGACCATACGGTGGTGGGGGATGGGGCTAATGAGGCTGATGGGGCGGATGGGGCCGATGGGGATTCTGGGGATAATGAGTTATTAGCGGGCACGAGCACTTTGGCCGTGGCGCGATCGAAGCCGTTGGTGGCTTCACACTTGTAGAGCATCTGGTACTGCTGGTCGACGGCATTCCACACGATATCGGCATCGATGACGTCGTAGCCCGGGGCGAAATAGAGGGCAGGCGGCGTGAGGATGTTCAGCTGCTCGTCGATAAGCTGGTAGAAGATATAGTGCTTGTCGCCGCTGACGCCGACGCTATAGTAGAGCACATACTTCCCGGTGACAGGGTCGTAGATGACCTGCGGCGCCCAGGCGGCAGTCATCGTCTCAGCATCCATCTCGCGGCCTAAAGCCTCGCCGATAGCCTTGAGGTTGTCGGCGCTCTCCAGGTCGATTTTTACGTTTTTGGTCCAGTGTACCAGGTCGGGCGATGTCATGAGTACCATGATATGGTTGCTGTTCCACCCTAACCGCGAGGTCATGTCGGTGCCGCAGAGCATGAAGCCGCTGCCGCTGTGGAGACGGTAGACAAAGGCGTCGCGCATGCCGCCGGTGACGGTGTGCTCACGGGTGGGGAACACCTCCTGGCCGCCGAGCAGGTCGTTCCACGTCTGGGCATCCTTGGTCTTCAGGGCGTAGCAGGTGTACTCCTGCGTCTGGTGCATGTGGGCGTAGAGATAGGCCACCTTGCCGGCATCTTCGGCGGCATAGTCAGGATAATCGGCGGCGGTCTTTTTGGGGGCCTCGGCGGCTACATCGCTCACCTGTAGGCGGTAGATATTGAGCGAATAGGGGGGGATGTCGAGGGTGTTCCCATCGGCAGAACCGAAGGGCACAGGGGTGTTCCCTTCGGCAGAACCGAAGGGCACAGTGGCGGTGACGGGGGTGACGGTATTGGGGGCGTCCATGGTGTTTTCGTCGGTGCCCTTGGCCGATGTGAGGCGCTGCACGGTGCCGCTGCCGATGGTCATATTCTTGGCGTTGAGCTGCAGGCGCTGTGCCGAGCTGTTGGGGTTGACGACTTTCAGTATCAGCTCGCGGCCGTCCTCGGTGAGCTGGGCGCTCTGGTAGAGGGCACGGACGGCGCTCGACTTAGGAAGTTCAAGCGAGTGGTAGAGCTGACCGTCGATATAGCATTTCACATTGTCGCCGTCGACCTCTACCTTGAGGTCATACCACCGGCCGGTCTCCGCGCCGAAGTTCACCTCGCTGTATTGCGTTTTCGAGCCGTTGCGGCACACCTCGATGGCGTTCCGCGTGTTGCCCCATCCGCCGATATTCCACCAGGCGTAGTTCTGGTCGTCCTGATAGTCGAAGACGATGAGGAAAGCCTCGTTGCCGCCGTCTTTCCTCGCGCGTACATTATATATATAATGGGTAGCATTGAAACTGGCATCGCTGACGCTCAGACAGGGCTGCCCGTAGGCCGTCTGGCTATAGCCGCCGGCGACAACGGCCCACGAACCGCTGCCGGGATTCATAGCAGCATCCTGGGCGAAGTCTTCGCTGATAACCACCTTAGAGCCATCGGCCGTGACGGCGGTCACCGTGAGGTCGTCATAGGTGGCCTGTGTGTCCCAGGTAGCCAGCCCCACGCGGTGGGTGGTGGTCGAGAGGTCAAGACTATTGTTGGTCTCCGTCCACAGCAGGTTCTGGTGGCCCAGGTTGTTGGCCATCATCTTCTGCACGTGGTAGCTCGGCGTGACGAAGTTGGCAGCAGCATTGAAGTGGATCATGTCGTAGGCCCAGCGGGGGTCTTGCTCATGGGTGAAGATGGGGGCAAAGGAACCCATGCGGCAGACATCGCTATTTTTCTCCTGACCGAGCATATAGATAGCCTCGCCGAGGGCGGCATTGAGGTTGCCGTAGCGACCCCAGTCGCCGCTGTTGGCGGCAAACTCGCCGTTGTAGACACCGATGTTGCGGGGGTAGTTGTCGTATTTATTGTAGTTGTCGCGCATCCAGCCACTGGTGCGGTAGTAGTGCTCGTCAACCAGCTCCACAGGATAGTCGTTGCGCCACGAGGGGGCGTCGGTACCCCAGGCCTCGACGTTGCCGATGGTAATGATGTCGGGATATTTCTCCTTGATAGCCTTGTAGAACATGTAGTAGCGCTCAGGGTACTGGTAGCTCTGGTCGCCATTGCTGTTCATGTAGAAGTTGTAGTTCTCGTTGCCTATCTCTATGAACTTCAGGTTGTAGGGTGCCACGTGGCCGTTCTTGATGCGCTGCGCGCCCCAGTAGGTAGAGCCGTCGCCGTTGGCATATTCTATGGCGTCGAGGGTGTTCTGCACCAAGGTGTCGAGGTCTTCCATGGGAATGTAGAATCCGTGTCCCAGTCCCACGTTGACCACAAACATCGGCGCGGCGCCCATGTCCTCGGCCAGCTGCAGGTATTCGTCGAAGCCTAAGCCGTCGGTCGACCAGTAGCGCCAGTTCTGGTTCATGTGGCCGGGGCGCTGCTCGATGGGGCCGATGGTGCGCTTCCACTGGAAGGCGTTGTCAAACGTGCCCTCACCCTCTACATAGCATCCACCGGGGAAGCGGAGGAACGTGGGCTTGGTGTCGGCCAGCAGCTGTGCCAGGTCGGGGCGCAGACCATTGGGGCGGTTGTTCCACGTCTCAGGAAACAGCGATACCACGTCCAGGTCCAGACGGCCATTATTGCTCGTGAGCAATAGTAGCTGTCCGCTGTTGTCAGTGCGGGTGGCAGTAATCGTTGTCGTGAGCTTGGTCCACGTGTCGGTGGTCACAGTACCTTCAATCGGTGCCTCGCCGACGATGGTTTGCCCGTCGGAGCCTAAGAGGCGGGCGATAAGATGGCCCGTATAGCCGCTATTGCTGCCGCGAGCCCAAAGTGTGAGTGTGTAAGTCTTGCCTTCGACGAAGCTCATGCCCCAGTAGCCGGCGTTGCTCACACCCTGCCAACGGCTGTCGGAAGCCATTGTCGTGGTGAGTCGCAAGGCCTTTCGCTGCACGTCGTTGATTAACCCTGTGGTAAGCATCTGGGTGCTGGCGCCACGACTGCCGTAGGCCTGCCACCCTGTCATGTCTTCGTCGAACGAGCGGTTCTGCACCATCTCGGCATAGAGGCCGCCGTCGCCGGCATGGTTGATTTCTTCGAAGAAGAGTCCCCACTGGTAGGGGCTTGTCAGCGGGCCACGCTGGGTAGCATCAAGGGTCATCGTTACCTGGGCGCCGGCAGTAAGCGTCAGCATTGAAAGCAATGAGAGCAAAGACTTACGTAATGTCATTTTTAGCTTAAAGGAGTTAGAGGGAGTTAAAAGGAGTTAGCGGGAGTTAGAGGGAGTTAGAAGTCATTACCCTGCTGTTGTTAGTAAATTATCTGTAAAAAACAAAGGAACCGGAGAGCGGGCTTTTGCCCGTCTCCAGTCCCTTTCATTAGGTTATCAGATGTGTCTTGTCACTATGCGTAATTACTTGATGATCACCTTCTGAATCTTCACCGAGCCGTCGTTCATCGTCTGCTTGACGATAGCCACGCCCTTGCCGGGCTTGCTCACCTGAGCACCACCGATGGTGAAGTACTCGGCCTTGACGACAGCAACGCCACGGGTCTCGTTGATGCCCGAAGGATCGCCGTCAGCCACCAGCGTGCTGTTAGCACCGTAGTAGGTCAGCTGCCAGTTGGTCCAGATGGTCCACTCAGACTCTATGCGAGCCTGCTTCTTCACACCGATGCGCAGCTTACCGTCGTCGCCGACCTTCACCACTACGCTGGTGCCAGAGTAGTTCTCAGCAGCCTCTTCCTTGGCAAACACCTGCTCGGCAGTGCTCATACGATTGACCACCACGGTGTGAGTGAGGATAGTATCAACCTTCTCGCCATTGTCGTTGAAGATGGTGTCGGTCTTGGCAGCTGCCCAGTCAGCGGGGATAGCCTCGCCGGCAGTCTGCTGGATGGCGCAAGAAGCCAGGCGCTTCAGAGGAGCAGAGCTCGTGCCATTAGCAGTAACGGCATAGAGGAATGCGTTGTTGGCAGAGTCGGGAGCCTCAGTGAAGAGCTTGAAGTCGTTAACCGGATCACCGGCGCGATAGAAGCCCTGAATGCTCAGACGATAGGTACCGGGCTTCACACCCTCGATGTCCTGATAGTAGTCGAAGTCCTTATTGAACATCTCGGCCTCGTGGTTAGCAACAGCAGCACCACCAGTCCAGCCGGTGTCAGCGTTGTCAGCATACTTCGGGTTGGTGATGTAGAAGGTAGCGCTGGCAGGCTGAGCGTCAGAAGCGATGTCGAAGGTAGCGGGGACGAGCAGTTTCTTGGTCATCTCCTCCATCTCCTTGATCTTGGCGTCAGCGTCGGCATCGGTCATGGTGCGGTTCTCCATACCCTCCATCACCTCGTCGTGCAGAGCCCAGGCGGCAGCGATGGTAGCGTCAGAAGGCTTGCTGGCGGCGTCGGCAGCCTCAGCGGTATTGACGGCGTCCTCAAACTTCAGATAGGCAGCCTTCAGGCTCTTGAACTTCTCTGCGGAAGCGTCCACATTGACAGAGACGAGAGCAGCCAGCTCGTCGAACATCTTGGCGCCGTCGTTGCTTTCGAGAGCTGCCTGAGCACTGGCGATAGCCTGCTGCAGCGTCTCATAAGCGTCCTTGCCGATAGGCTTCTCCTCCTGGGTCTCCGGGTCAATCAGAATGCCCTTGGCATCCTCGATAGCCTCTGCCAGCACGGGCTTCACATCCTCGGCCGACTTACCCTTATAGGTGAGCTTGAAGTTATCCCAGATGACCCAGCAGTCAGTCATGTCGGGCTGCTGCGTTGAACCCTTCACACCGAGGCGGAGCTTGTCGCCCTGCTTAGCCACGAGGCTGGTAGCGGTCTGGGTGTACATGCCGGCGCTGAAAGCGACGGCAGCGGAAGCCATACCGTTGGGGAAGAACATGGTGGGAGCGTCAGCGGGGTAGTTCTGCACGCTGTAAGGAATTGCCTTCCACTGATAAATGCCGGTAGCACCCTTCAAAGGCTCGCCAGTTTCAGCATCAGTATTGGCCATAGATACATAGAAGTCCTGACCGGGGCTCTCCTCGTCGTAGATGTTCTTGAACGGAGTCTTCTTGTCGTTCATGTACACATAGACGGGAGCACTCTTAGGCTTCACATACTCTACCTCCTGAGCCTTAAAGATGTTATAGGCATTGTCGTCACGGCCATAGCGATAGAAGCCCTGCACACTGATCTCATAGACACCCACGGGGGCGTTCTCAACCTCCTGATAGAGGTCAAACTCCTTGGCGCTCCAGGCCTCGGCAGTCTTGTTGTCGTCGGTACCGCCGGTGGTAGGCATGCTGTTGGTAGTTTTATGCCATCCGGTCCAGCCCTTCTCAGCATCGCCGGTAACGTCGAACGACGGGTTCACCAAGAAGCGAGTCACGTCGTCGCCAGCCTTAATCTGGTTCTTCACGGCCAGTTCAAAGGCATCGACCAGAGCCTTCAGCTCAGCCATGGCAGCTTTCAGCCCCTCGTTGTCGAGGTTCTTGGCAGCCTTGATCTCGTCAGCCTTACAAGTAAAGCCTTCTTCCGACTCAATGTAGTCGAGCAGATTCAGCATGATGTCAATGTCGATGTTGGCATCCTTATTGTTCCTATAAGTCTTTGCAGCATCCTCCACCTGAGTGTTCCACTGGTTCCAGAGAGAAACGTTCTCCAGGTAAGCCTCCTGAGCAGCATTCAGACTGGCAACATAAGCCTCAGCACTGGCCTTGTCGGTAGCAGCGGGGGCGCTCTTCAGTGCATTGTAGCTGTCAAGATAAGACTGGGTAAACAGTCCGCTGGCGGCATAAGTGGGATAGGTGGCTGCCACGGTATTAACGTAGCCAAGGTAGCGGTCGTCGCCGGCACCGAAGAACGTCAGCGTAAAGTCGTCGAAGATAGCCCACTCGGTGTCAAACGTCTTTTCCTGCTTCACGCCGATACGTACCGTCACGTCGCTGCCGGTAATCTCCACGGGCATCATGTGGCCATAAAGACCATCAGTATGGAAGAACTGGTCAGCATCGGCCATGGAGTTAGGAATCCAATAGCCATTGCTGGCAGTAGCCTTGCCATGAGCGGGCTTTTCAGTGGGTACACCATCAAAAATGTTCTTGATGAATACTTGAGTAGAGTCACCATCAACCGTGACGTAATACTTGGTCTGCTGTGCCCGCGGGTCTTTCTGAGAGAAGAGCGAATAGGAGTTGTCCATACTACCGGCGCGATAGAAACCCTTCACGCCAAAGAGATAGAGACCGGGATACTTAATGGTAATATCCTGATAAGTATCGAAGCTCATGTCGTAACGCTCAGCACAGGGAGCAGTGGTACCACCGGCACCAAAGCCACTGCCAGACCAGCCGGTGAAGTCGCCGACGGTGTCGAACGTGCCGTTGGTAATCCAGACGGAAGCATCCTGAGGATTAGCCCCGGTAGCGGTCTTAATATTGTCGTTGGCCAGCTCCTTGTTGCGAGCAGTAATAGCCTCATTGACCTTTGTCAAAGCGGCGGACAGCTCATCCACAGTACTGGACTTGTCATTATACACTTCAGTCAGTTCAGCATCGACAGTAGCACCAATCTTTTCTGCCTCGTCGAGGGCTTTCTTCAGTTGCGTACCTACTATATATGTAGGAATGGCGTCAACATAAGCCTGATAAGCATCGGTGTTAGCCTTAAATGCCTCATACGACTCTACCGTCACTGCCTTCCAGTCGGCACCGCCAGTAGCGGGGTCTACGTGGCGCAGCATGGCAGTATAGGCATTGCGGTTGGCACCGTTAGTGCCTTCGGTCTTCATCACGTAGTTGCCGTCGAAGCCCAGGTACTTACCGGCGAACTCAGCCTTGTCGGCAATCAGGGCTACGTTCTGCAGACGAACGACGTCGCCTACAATCTCGTAAGCCCACGAGAAGTTGGCCTGCGTGCCATGGTCGCACCACGATGCATCGCCGTCGTCGGTAAACAGGTTACCGTTACCGGTAGAGCGGGCGGGGTTGTTGACATTGTTGTTCCACAACTCGTAAGAGCCTTCAGGAGCATCGGCCTCGGTAGCTGACTGCAGCCACACCTCGTTACCGAAGTTTCTCAGAGAGGCCTGCGTGTTCCATCCGTTACCCGATGCAAAAAACATCTTGGTAGAAGGATTGTACAAATAATAATGTGTACCGTCATCGGTAAACGTTGTGAACTCAAGTCCCTGGGGCTCGGGTACAGTCCATACGCCATCGGGAACTTCTGCCCATGCGCTATTGACGCCAAAAAGTGCCAATACGCCCAAAACGAGTAGTTTTGTAAATTTCATAAGCTTTAAGTTTTAGATAAAAAAGTAGTATATAATGTTAGTAATTGTTCTTCGAACTTAAGTTTTTGATACGTCAACTTCGGATTTTGGGGCAAAGTTAGCAAATTTTTCTGAATTACAAAATATATTTCAATAATTTTTTTAGCAAAAGTGTAAATTTAACAACTAACACCGCGTAAACGTTTACGTCTTTCACAAAAAAGCCGGCCCTTTCTTTGGCAGTTAAAAATATTTTCGTACCTTTGCCCATGAATCTGTTAACACACCAATACCTGCCCCCGCTCATAGTCCAAGGAGCAGACTAACGCTACCCACTTGTGAACAAAAAAACTAACGCCAACCCACTGGTGGACCAAGAAACTAACGCCAACCGCTTATGACCGAAGAGGAGTATGCCAAGCACAAGCCCTACGCCGGCGAAGCCCGCCCGTCGATGCACCGGCGGCGCATAGGCCATGACTACACCTCCCGCCGCATGTACCTCATCACCATCACGATAGAGGGCCGCCGCCCCCTCCTCGGCCGTCTCATAGGCGACGACGGCACAACCAGCCCACAGGGCAGCGGCAGCGGTAGGCTGCAGGGCAGCGGCACCGCCGCTGCGCAGCCAACCCATAACGAAGAGGGCACCGCTGCTTCCGTTTCCCCCTGCGCTGCTTCCGTTTCCTCCGGCGCTGCTTCCGTCCCTCAGGTCGGCTGTACTGCGGCGGTGCTGCAGCCCCCGCTCCCCTCTCCCCCCGCTTTCGACCCGCAAAAAGTAACCGCCTTCGTAGAGCCCACCCCCTTTGGCCGCCGCGTCATCGAAGAGTGGCACGCCGTGACAGCCCATCACCCCGAGGTGGCGGTCATCGCCTTCCAGCTCATGCCCGACCACATCCACGGCATCCTCTTCATCCAGCAAGCCATGGAGCAACACCTCGGAGCCATCATCCGCGGCTTCAAAACCAGCACCAACAAGGCCTACCGCCAGTTCATCCTCAAACAGCAGCCCGCTGACTCCACCTCCTCTCCCCTCCCCTCCGCTCCCGTCCCGCCCTCCGCTTCCGTCCCGCCCTCCACTCCCGTCCCGCCCTCTCAGCTCGGGGTCGGCTGTGCTGCGGCGGTGCCGCAGCCCCCGCCACCCCCGCGGCGCGACCGCCGCGGCGAGCGCGCCGCCGCCCCCCTCTGCTGGAGCTACGGCTACAACGACCACATCCTCAGCGGCGAAGGCGAGCTCGCCGCCTGGCGCCAGTACATCGCCGACAACCCACGGCGCCTCTACATCCGCCGCCGGTTCCCCGACCTGTTCCGCGTGAGCTTCAACATCACCATCGGCCCCTTCACCTGCACCGCCATCGGCAACCGCTTCCTACTCACTCACCCCCTCATCCGCCAGGTGCAGTGCTCTACCCACTACTATGAGGAAGATATCCTCAAAGCCGTCAGCGGCTATATGGCAGCAGCAAAGGCTGGCGCCGTCCTCGTCTCTCCCGCCATCAGCGACGGCGAGAAGCGCACCATGCGCACTGCCTTCGACGCCTCGCTGCCACAGATTTTCATCTCCCCCAACGGGCTGGGCGACTACAGCAAGCCCGGCGGTGCCTATTTCGACGCCTGCGCGGAAGGGCGCCTGCTCATCCTCTCTCCCTTCCCAAAGCAGAACAGGAAGGTGAAGCTCACCCGCGCCATGTGCATGCAGATGAACGAGCTGGCGCGCCTCATCGCCGAAGGCGCCGCAAGAGACAGCGGCGGCCCGCAACAAGGCGGCAGCCCACAGCAAGGCAGCCCGCAGCAAAGCAGCGGCACCGCCGCTGCACAGCCAACCCACGGAGAACGCGGCGCCAACACGGGCGGCACCGCCGCGACTTAACCCCAAGGCCGCATCAGGTCGGCTGTGCTGCGGCGGTGCCGCAGCCCCCACACAGCCCCCGCGCCCCAAGCCTTGCCCACCCCCCCAAAAAACAAAAAAAAACAGAGAATATGAAAAGAATTGTATTACTATTAACCGCCCTCGTGGCACTGACAGCAACAATGAATGGAGCCAAGAAAAGCGTGATTGACCGGATAGAGCCTACCGACTGGTATGTAGGCATGAAGAACCCGCAGGTGCAGCTGATGGTCTACGGCCAGGGCATCCGCGACGTGGAAACCGTGACCACCGACTACCCCGGCGTCACCATCGACAGCCTCGTACGTCTGGACTCGCCCAACTACCTATTTATATATATAAACCTTAGCGGCGCTCAGCCTGGCACGATGACGCTGACCTTCACCGTCGGCAATGGCAGCGAAGGCAAGGCCGCCACAACGGGGAAAGGCAAAGCCGCCAAAGGCCTGCTCAAGAAGGGCAAGTACAAGGTTGACTACCTGCTGAAAGCCCGCGAGAAGCGCGGCGAGGAACGCTATGGCTTCACCAATGCCGACGTGCTCTACATGCTCATGCCCGACCGTTTTGCGCAAGGTCCCAACCACAACTCGCTGGTGAAAGGCATGCGCCCCTACAAGGAAGACCGCACACAGCCGTCGCTGCGCCACGGCGGCGACCTCAACGGCATCCGCGAGCATCTGGACTACTTCACCGACCTCGGCGTGACGGCCCTCTGGCTGACCCCCGTCTTAGAGAACAACTCCCCCGACAGCGACAACGGCTTCAGCACCTACCACGGCTACGCCACGACCAACTACTACCGCGTAGACCCGCGCTTCGGCACCAACGACGACTACCGCCGCCTCTGCGACGAGGCCCACGCCAAGGGCTTGAAGGTGGTCATGGACATGATCTTCAACCACTGCGGCTTTGAGCACCCCTGGACTCTAGACATGCCTTCGAACGACTGGCTGAACCTGCCTGGATGGCTCAATGAGAGCAAAGGTACCAGCAAGGCCGAGGGTACCACCTTCACGCAAACCAGCTACAAACTCACGCCCGTGCTCGACCCCTACGCCTCGCAGGTAGACCTCAGGGAGACCACCGAGGGGTGGTTCGTGCCCACGATGCCCGACCTGAACCAGCGTAACCCGCACCTCATGCGCTACCTCATACAGAACAGCTTCTGGTGGATAGAGACCGTAGGCATCGACGGCATACGCATGGACACCTACCCCTACGCCTTCGCCGACGGCATGGCGCAGTGGATGAAAGAGCTCAACGACGAATACCCCAACTTCAACACCGTCGGCGAGACCTGGGTGACGGAGCCCGCCTATACCGCCGCCTGGCAGTGGGCACCTAACGCCCCCAAAAATGCCCTGTCCCCCACCCCCTCCTATCTCAAGACCGTCATGGACTTCTCGTTCTTCGACAAGATTAACCACGCCAAAAACGAGGAGACCGACGACTGGTGGAACGGTCTGAACAGGCTCTACAACTCGTTTGTCTACGACTACCTCTACCCCAACCCGTCGAGCGTGATGGCCTTTATCGACAACCACGACACCGACCGCTTCCTAGGTGACGGCCGCGACACGCTGGCGCTGAAGCAGGCGCTGGCACTGCTGCTCACGGTGAACCGCATACCGCAGCTGTACTACGGCACAGAGATTCTGATGGGCGGCACGAAGGCCGTCACCGACGGCAACGTGCGCAAGGACTTCCCCGGCGGTTTCCCCGGCGACAAGCGTAGCGCCTTCCTCCCGCCACAGGGCAGCGCGCAGGCAGAAGCACAGCAGGGCGACGCGCAGGCCATAGCCCAGAAAGGGCGCACACTGCAGGAACAGAGTATGTATCAGTGGTTGCGCCGCCTGCTACACTGGCGACAGGGCAACGTCGTGATTATCAAAGGCCAGCAGACGCAGTTCATCCCCTATAAGGGCGTCTACGTCATCGCCCGCCGCTACCAAGGTCGCACGGTGCTGACGGTGCTCAACGGCACCACCAAAGAGGCTACGATGGCGGTGAAGCGCTATGCCGAGGTCATCGGCACGACAGCTCGCGCCAAGGACATCCTCACCGGCCGCTATTACGACCTGACGAAAGACCTGACGCTCAAGCCCCGCCAAAGCTTAGTACTGGAGTACTAACAATAGAGCCCGCCAATGAGGCGGGCTCTATCGTTATTTCTTCTTGCGAGGTTTGCGCCGTGCCCAGCCCTCTTCGCTGAAGTCGGGCTCCTCGCCACGGAGCTCACGGGGAGCGTGTTGCATAAGGCTGCGCCAGTCTTCTTTTTCCCGATGGAATGGCGCTTTTTTGCCGTTCTCACGGTTGCCGGCCCTCTCCTGTTGGCGACCGCCGGCCCTCTCCTGTTGACGGCTGCCAGATTTCTCCTGCGATACATCGTCGGCATCGTTGCAGCGCACCTGGCGCCCCTTGAAGCGGATGCCCGTGAGCTGGGTCATCACCTTGCGGGCGTCGCGCTCGGGCACCTCGAAATAGCTGATGGTGTCGAGTAGGTCAATATGCCCCACCGCCTGGCGGCCGCCGACGTAGCGGTTGAGCGTCTGCATGAGCACGCCGGGGAAGAAGCCGTCCCGCTTGCCTAAATTGATGAAGAGCCGCTTGTAGCCCTTCTCGGCCTTGTTCTGCAGCTTTTCGCGGTCGCTCTGCCATTTCGAGCTGCCGTCAGTCTGCCAACGGCCGCCGCGGTCCTTGTCGCCACGGTCCTTGCGCCGCTCTTCCTTCACGCTGACGGGTTCTATCTCCGGTGCGTCGGCGTAGTAAGCCAAGAACTTGCCAAACTCCATCGACACAATCTTCTTGATAATCTCCTCCTTGTCGATATACTCAAAGTAGCGGCTGATGTCGGCCATGAAGGGTGCTATCTCCTCGTCGTCGACGTCGGTCTTCACAATCTGGTCCATGACCTTGAAGAGCTGTTTTTTGCAGATTTCATCGGCACTTGGGATGGATGCCTCCACAAACTGCTTACCTATCTCTTTCTCGATGGCACGTATCTTATGCTTCTCGCGCAGGTGTACAATCGAGATGCTTGTGCCCTTCTTGCCGGCGCGGCCCGTGCGGCCGGAGCGGTGTGTGTAGTTCTCAATGTCGTCGGGCAGGCCGTAGTTGATGACGTGCGTCAGGTCGTCGACGTCGAGGCCGCGGGCGGCCACGTCGGTAGCCACCAGCAGCTGCACGGTGTGCTGGCGGAACTTCTGCATCGTCAGGTCGCGCTGCTGCTGCGACAGGTCGCCATGCAGCGACTCGGCATTATAGCCGTCGCGTATGAGCTTGTCGGCCACCTCCTGCGTCTCCGCCTTCGTGCGGCAGAAGATGATGGCAAAAATCTTGGGGTAGTAGTCTACGATACGCTTCAGAGCCAGGTATTTGTCCTTGGCCTGCACCATATAATAGATGTGGTTGACATTCTCGGCACCCTCATTGCGGCTGCCCACGACGATGGTCTCATAGTCTTTCAGATACTTCTTGGCCACGCGCTCCACCTCGCGGCTCATGGTAGCCGAGAACATCAGCGTAGAGTGGTCGGGGTTGATAGCCTCGAAAATCTCGTTGATAGCATCGGAAAAGCCCATGTTGAGCATCTCGTCGGCCTCGTCGAGCACGATGTTGGTCACGCCCTCCAGCCGGGCATAGCCGCGGTTCTTCAGGTCGATAAGGCGGCCGGGGGTGGCCACGATAATCTGCGCGCCCTTCTTCAGCGCCCGCATCTGCGGCTCTATGGCCGCACCGCCGTAGACCGCCTCCACATGGAGGCCGTCGATATAACGGCCGAAGTCACGCAGGTCATCGGCAATCTGCAGGCAGAGTTCACGCGTGGGGGAGAGGACGAGGGCCTCCACCCGCCCCCCTCCAAAGGAGGGGGAGGTGGTATCATTGGCGGCGGAAGAGGGCGATGAGAGGTGGTAAGTGCGTTGTAAGAGGGGGATACCGAAGGCGGCGGTCTTGCCCGTGCCCGTCTGGGCCAAGGCTATGACGTCCCGACAACGACCTCTCCCGCTGTTATCAGCGGAAAGATGCTGGCCATCACTATTCAACTCCCCCTCCTTTGGAGGGGGCTGGGGGGAGGTCAACAGGTAAGGTATTACGGCCTCTTGCACAGGCATGGGCTGTACAAATCCCATCTCGCTGATGGCGCGGCGAATCGGTTCGCTGACGCCTAATTCTTCAAATGTCTTGCTCATGCGTGCAAAGATACAACTTTTTTTTGTAATTTCCATAAAAAATAGTAACTTTGCAGCCGAAAAAGTTGTAAATAGTAATTTAACCGAAACAAACAGCAAATTGCCGTATCGCGAAACATACAAATGAATATAAATAATATCTATAAATTCATGAACCATTCGTGTGCAATTCATGATAATTCGTGTTTTTCCTTTAACACGAATTGCCATAAATTTAACACGAATTATTCATAAATTAGTTCTTCTGTTAAAGTTCAAGCAGTCATACAGCCAATCCAATTAGCGTAAATAGTAAATCATAAATAGTAAATTGTAAATAGTAAATAGTAAATAGAAAATAGTAAATAGTAAATCGTTAAATAGTAAATCCCCAAAGATGTATCCAAGAATGACCGCTGCAGAGGCTGCAGCACTGATTAAGAATGGCGACAGCATCGCCATGAGTGGTTTCACGCCCGCCGGCGTGGCCAAGGCAACGACCAAGGAGCTGGCAGTGATTGCCGAGGCTGAGCACGCTGCCGGCCGTGAGTTTAAGGTAAGCATTTTCACCGGTGCCTCAACGGGACAGTCGACCGACGGTGTGCTCTCCAACGCGCAGGCTATCAAGTACCGCGCGCCCTACACCACAAACCCCGACTTCCGCAAGCATGTCAACGCCGGCGAGATTCCCTACAACGACCTGCACCTGAGCCACATGGCACAGGAGCTGCGCTACGGCTTCTACGGCGACGTTGACTGGGCCATCCTCGAGGTCTGCGACATCGAGGAGGTGGGCGACGACTACCACGTCTACCTGACGGCCGCCGGCGGCATCTCGCCCACGGCAGCACGTCTGGCCAAGAAGGTGATCCTGGAGCTGAACTCGTTCCACAACCCCAACGCGAAGTTCATCCACGACGTCTATGAGCCCCTGGACCCGCCCTACCGCAAGCCCATCCCCATCTTCAGCGTCAGCGACCGCATCGGCGTGCCCTACGTCTCGATACCGAAGGCGAAGGTCGTCGGCGTGGTAGAGTGCAACATCCCCGACGAGGCCCGCGCCTTCAAGGATAACGACCCCGTGACCGACAAGATTGGCTACCTGGTGGCAGAGTTCCTCGTTGACGAGCTGCACAAGGGCCGTATTCCCAAGGAGTTCCTGCCCCTGCAGAGCGGTGTAGGCAGCACAGCTAACGCCATCCTCGGCGCGCTGGGTGCTGACAAGCACGTGCCCGACTTCAACATTTACACTGAGGTGATTCAGAACGCCGTCATCGAGATGATGCTCAACGGCCGTGTGAAGGACGCTTCTGCCTGCTCGCTGACGGTGTCTAACGACTGTCTGAAGCAGGTTTACGACAACATGGACTACATGAAGAACCACCTGACGCTGCGCCAGAGTGAGATTTCCAACCACCCCGCCATCATCCGCCGCTTAGGCGTCATCGCCATCAACACTGCCATCGAGGTGGACATCTATGGCAACGCCAACAGCACACATATCAGCGGCACAAAGATGATGAACGGCATCGGCGGCTCGGGCGACTTCATCCGCAACGCTTACCTGAGCATCTTCACCTGTCCGTCAGTGGCCAAGGGCGGCACCATCTCGAGCGTCGTACCTTTCGTTACCCACCAGGATTCGTCGGAGCACGACGTGAACATCATCGTCACGGAGCAGGGCGTGGCCGACCTGCGCGGCAAGAGCCCCATGCAGCGCGCACAGACCATCATCGAGAACTGTGCTCACCCCGACTACAAGCAGCTGCTCTGGGACTACCTCAAGCTGGGCACCGGCGGCCATACGCGCCACTGCCTGACAGCCGCCTTTGCCATGCACGACACTCTGGCACGCAAGGGCGACATGAAGCTCACTGACTTCTCGGAGTACATCAAATAGAGGAGTTCACAACAAAACCTGTTGTCCAAAGTTGTCCAAAGTTATCTATGTTGTCTATGTTGTCGTAAAACAAAAGATCAAGTTTATTAAAAGACAACTTGGACAACTGGGGACAACTTTGGACAACTGTTTTGCTACTTGGGACAACTTGGACAATTTAGAACAACTTGGATAACTTTATTGTACATGTTTAACCTAAAAGGGGTAAGGACGAACGTTGTCCAAAGTTGTCCAAAGTTGTCTATGTTGTCGTAAAACAAAAGATCAAGTTTATTAAAAGACAACTTGGAC
>CAMHKU010000028.1 GCA_946185805.1 uncultured Prevotellaceae bacterium
ACCGGGGACCCACGCATTACGAATGCGTTGCTCTACCAACTGAGCCATATCGGCAGCCCTTTTTCCAATGCTTGCAAACACCTCGTTATCTACATGAGCAGACCCTTTTGGCGTTTTGCGGGTGCAAAGGTAATACTTTTTTTTCTTACCGACAAATTTCAAGCATGTTTTTTTTGAATAATCTTGATTTTTTAGTCATCAACAGCCCAAGCAGTGCTATTTTTGTTGGCAAATCACTTGGAAAAACAGAAATATAGTTGTATCTTTGCAGACGTAATACTAAAAGAACTGATTACCGATAACACCATGTTACAAATCCGCTGTAAGAACACCAATACCACCAAGAGTTTCAGCGAGGGCTGCTCGCTGCTGGACGTTTATCAGGAGTTTGCCGCTGATATTGCACTCCCCTACCCCGTCGTGTCGGCAAAGGTCAACAACGTGTCGCAGGGGCTGAAGTTTAGGCTCTTCCAGAACCGCGACGTAGAGTTTCTCGACGCTCGCGAGGGGTCGGGCCACCGCGTCTACGTCAGGTCACTCTGCTTTGTGCTCTACAAAGCCACACAGGACGTTTTCCCCGGCTCCAAGCTCTTCATAGAGCACTCCCTGTGCCGCGGCTTCTACTGTAATTTCAAGCCCGCCACCAGCCCGTCGCAAAAGGAAGGAAGACTGGTGACCAAAGAAATGGTAGACCGTATCAAGGCCCGCATGCAGGAGATTATCAGCCTCGACATGCCCTTCCGCCGCACAGAGTCGACCACGGAGGAAGCCATCCGCGTGTTTGGCGACAGAGGATTTTCCGACAAAGTGAAGCTTCTGGAAACCAGCGGACAGGTGTACAGCGACTATTACACCCTTGGCGACACGGTAGACTATTACTACGGGCCACTGGTGCCCTCGGCGGGATACCTGCAGGTGTGGGGTCTGGAGCTCTACGAGGAGAAAACGGCTGAAGGCACGGTGAAGACTGCCGGCCTGCTGCTGCGCGTGCCCGACTGGAACTGCCCCACGCGGCTGGCCGAGAAGGTGGCACAGCCCAAGACCTTTGAGATGTTTGCCGAGAAGACCCACTGGGACATCATCATGCGGCTGAGCAACGCCGGCGACGTCAACCGCGCCATCATGCGCGGCCACGCCTCTGAACTGATTCAGGTGAGCGAAGCCCTGCAGGAGAAGAAGATTGTGCAGATAGCCGAGGAGATTGACCGCCGCTACCACTGCGAGCAGTCGCCGCTGCGGCTGGTGCTCATCACAGGCCCCTCATCGTCGGGCAAGACCACCTTCTGCAAGCGGCTGTCCATACAGCTGCTGGCCTGTGGACTCAGGCCCATATCTTTCTCCACCGACGACTATTTCGTCAACCGTGTCGATACGCCCAAGCTGCCCAATGGCGACTACGACTTCGACAACATTGAAACCGTAGACTACCGCCTGCTCGAAGACCACCTGATGCAGCTCATGCGCGGCGAGCGCGTCGAGGTGCCCGAATACAATTTCGTCACCGGCAAGCGCGAGTGGAACGGCAAGCGGCTGAAGCTCGGCGGCGACACCGTGCTCATCATCGAGGGCATCCACGCCCTGAACCCGCTGCTGACCAAGAAAATCGACGACACCATGAAATTCAAAATCTATATCTCGGCGCTGACGAGCATATCACTCGACGACCACAACTGGATTCCCACCCGCGACAACCGGCTGCTGCGGCGCATCATCCGCGACTACAACAAGGGGGCATTCACCGCCCGCGAAACCATCAGCCAGTGGAGCAACGTCTGCCGGGCTGAAGACCAGTGGATATTTCCCTATCAGGAGACGGCTGACGCAATGTTCAACTCGGCGCTCAACATTGAGTTTGCCGTCCTTCGCACCCATGCAGAACTTATACTGTCGACCGTCCCCAAGAACTGCGCGGAGTATGCCGAGGCCCACCGGCTGCTGAAGTTCATCCACTTCTTCCTGCCCATCAGCGACAAAGAAATACCGCCCACGAGCATCATGCGCGAGTTCGTAGGCGGTTCAAGCTTCAAGTACTAAAGCCAGCCTCCGTCTGCGGCACTGTGGCCACACGGAGGCTGACAGAGACATTGGTTCGTTGTCATCACATCTCCACCTCTACCAGATGACGTCCGGGGGTGTAGGGAATGAGGGTGCCCTCGACGGGTGAACCGTCGAGTACGATAGCCTTGACGCCCTTCTGCGAGCCGTTAGGGTGGATGGTGATGGTGTAGTGGGCCTCGCGGAAACGGCGGCTGACGGTATAGTCGGTAGCCGTCTGGGGCAGACAGGGGTCGATGCGCAGACCGTCGTAGTCGGGCTTGATGCCGAGGATAAACTCCGAGACGGTGTACCACATCCAGGCGGCGGTGCCGGTGAGCCAAGAGTTCTTGCCCTCGCCGGGACGGTAGGCGTCCTTGCCGGCCACCATCTGACAGTTGACGTAAGGCTCCACCTTGTGCAGTGTCTGGTATTTCTCTTCAACATAGGAGGGCAGAATCTTGGCGTAGTGGCTCCAGGCATCGTTGCCGCGGCCTGCCAGGCACTCGCCGATGATGACCCACGGGTTGTTGTGGCAGAAGATGCCGGCATTCTCCTTGTAGCCCTCGGGATAGCTTGAGATTTCGCCGTATTCGTAGATATAACGCGAGAAGGCGGGATTGTTGAGCACCATGCCGTGCTCACACTCTAAGTACTTCTTGCACGAGTCCAGCGCCTTGGCTACCATGCCCTCGTCGGCGCCGATCTCAGCCATGGTACACCAGCCCTGGCTCTCGATGAAGATCTTGCCCTCTTCACATTCGTGGCTGCCTATCTTGCGGCCGTAGTAGTCGTAGGCGCGGAGGTACCACTCGCCGTCCCAGCCGTGTTTCTTCACGGCACTGATCATGGCGTCGACGGCCTGCTGCATGCGCTCGGCTTCCGTCTGGTAGACTGCGCTATTAGCGCAGTTTACGGAACTGTTGGTGAGGTGGCGGCAGAGAGCTATGTAATCTTTGGCGGTGACTACGAAGAGGCCGGCAATCATGAGGCTCTCGGCCTGGGAGCCTTCGCTCTTGTTCTCCGTGGTCTGGAAGCTCTCGTTGGGGTCCCATGAGAAGCAGTTCAGGTTGAGGCAGTCGTTCCAGTCAGCGCGGCCTATGAGCGGCAGCATGTGGGGGCCGAGGTTGTTGAGCACGTGGTTGAGGCTGACGCGGAGGTGCTCAAAGAGGGTGACCTCGGTGCCCGGCTCGTTGTCGAAGGGCACGGGCTCCTGGAGTATTGAGAAGTCGCCGGTCTCCTTGATGTAGGCCACGGTGCCGAAGATGAGCCAGCAGGGGTCGTCGTTGAATCCACCGCCGATGTCGTTGTTGCCGCGTTTGGTCAGCGGCTGGTACTGGTGGTAGCATCCGCCGTCGGGGAACTGCGTGGAGGCGATGTCGATGATGCGCTGGCGGGCACGTGACGGTATCTGGTGAACGAAGCCCACGAGGTCTTGGTTGGAGTCGCGGAAACCCATGCCGCGGCCTATGCCGCTCTCGAAGAAGGAGGCCGAGCGCGAGAAGTTGAACGTCACCATGCACTGGTACTGGTTCCAGATGTTGACCATGCGGTCGAGCTTGTCGTTGCCGGTCTTCACGTTGTAGATGCTGAGCAGCTGGTCCCAGTAGGCATTGAGCTCAGCAAAGGCGCGGTCCACCTTTTCGGTGGTGTTGAGGCTGTCGATGAGGGCGTAGGCCTTCTCCTTGTTGACGAGCCTCACCCCCGCCCCCTTTCCCCTCGGAGAGGGGTCGGGGGTGAGGCTCCACTTCTCGTCCTGCGGGTTCTCTACGTAGCCGAGGAGGAAGATGAAGTCGCGCTGCTCGCCGGGCTGCAGAGTAAGCTCGAGGTAGTGGGAGGCTATGGGGCTCCAGCCGTGGGCGTGGCTGTTGCGCGGGCGGCCTTCGGCCACGGCGTCGGGGAGGGAAAGTTCGCTGTAGAGGCCTACGAACGACTCGCGGTCGGTGTCGTAGCCCTGGACGGGGGCGTTGACGTGGTAGAAGGCGTAATGGTTGCGGCGCTCGCGGTATTCGGTCTTGTGGTAGATGGTGCTGCCCTCTATCTCTACCTCGCCGGTAGAGAAGTTACGCTGGAAGTTCTCCATGTCGGTGGCGGCGTTCCAAAGACACCACTCCTCAAAGGAGAAGAGCTTCAGGTGCTTCACCTCCTGCGACTGGTTGGTGAGCGTCAGCTTCTGCACCTCGCACCACTTGCCTAAGGGCACGAAGAAGAGCACAGAGGCCTCCACCTGGTTCTTGCGGCCGGTAATGCGGGTGTAGCCCATGCCGTGGCGGCACTCGTAGAAGTCGAGCGGCGTCTTGCAGGGTTTCCAGCCGGGACTCCAGATATTATTCTGCTTCGTCTTATCTGTTTCATCAACTATATAAAAGTAGCGCCCGCCGTTGTCCATAGGGATATTGTTATAACGGTAGCGGGTGATGCGGCGGAACTTGGCGTCCTTGTAGAAAGAGTAGCCGCCGGCGGTATTGCTGATGAGCGAGAAGAAGTCCTCGTTGCCTAAATAATTGATCCAGGGCCAGGGGGTCTTGGGGTCGGTGATGACGTACTCGCGGTGCTCGTCGTCGAAGTGGCCGTAGCGTTTCTGCTGTTCCATAGTCAGTGTGTAGTATTAGTGGTTGCTTGTTTTAATGTTTCAGATTGCAAAAGTAACTCAAAATTATGGAACGGCCAAAAGTATAATCGTTAAAGTTTCATATTTTCACACGCTACAGGGCAAAGGTGTCGCAAAAAGTTACTACCTTTGCAGGTAGTGGACATAACAAACCAGCGTAACGATGAAAACAATTACCACATTAATATTAGCCCTACTGAGCATGACAATGTACGGACAGACATACAACCAGCTGTGGAAGCAGGCCGACGAGGCCGAGCAGAAAGACCTGCCACGGACGCAGTATGACATACTGATGAAGATTGTGGCCAAGGCGCAGAAGGAAGGTCAGTACGGTCAGCTGATGGCTGCCGAACTGGCCGGCAGCCGCGTGATGGCCACCATCGCCCCCGACTCGCTGGCGCCCGCCGTGGAGCGCATGGCCAACCGCTGGCAGCAGACCGAGGACCCAGCGCTGAAGGCCGTCTATGGCGTGGTGCTGCGCCGTATCTACGCCACCAACAGCCGACTAGAGCAGCATGACACCCCCACCGTGACCCTCGATGCCGAGACCTGCGCCAAGCTCGCCGCCGTGAAGGCCGCTGCCTATAAGCCGCTGACGGTGGAGGGCCGCGATAGCCGATGGTTCGACAACGACATGCTCAGCGTCGTGGGCTATGAACTGCAGGACTACGCGCCGCTACACGACTACTACCAGCAGAGCGGCAACCGCGTGGCCACGATGATGACTGCCCTGGAACTGCTGCGCCAGCAGTGGCCACTGGGCGACGTCGCCCTCAACGGGGCGCCCTACCTCCAGCGTCTGGACTCGCTCATCGGCGAGTATGGCGACCTGCCCGAGGCCGGCGAGGTGGTTCTGGAGCGCTACAACTACATGAATAGCCATACCGACGCTACGCCAGAGCAGTTGTGGAATTACACCGAGGAGGCCCTGAGCCCCCTGCGGCGGTGGAGCCTCTACGGGCGCATGAACGAGCTGCGCAACGCCCGGCAGCAGCTCGTCAATCCGCGGTATAGGGCCAGCATTTCCAGCCGTTTGGCTATGCCCGGCGTGGGGCAGCGGATGTCGCTCTACGAGCTGCGCGCCATCAACGAGCTGACCGTGCGCATCTATAGCGTGAAGGTAGACGGCGACACCGACCTCAACCCGATGAACGACAAGGACTACAAGCAGCTGAAGCCGCTGCTGACGGAGCTGCCAGCACAGCGCATCGTCCGCCGTTTTGAGGGCCATCAGCCCTACGACCTGTTTGAAGACAGCCTGCAGCTGCCCGCCCTGCCCGTGGGCGTTTACATGGTGGAGATAGCCTCTGCGCCTGCCACCACCGTAGAGCGGTGCCTCTATCATGTCAGCGGTGTGCGCACGCTGGTGGAGGCCCTGCCCGGCAGCCGCAAGCGCTTCGTCGTGGTCGACGCTCAGGAGGGACAGCCCGTCAAGGGTGCCACCATCCGCCTGACGGGCTTTGCCAACGGCCGCAAGCAGCGGCTGGCGCTGCTGACCACAGACGCCAAGGGTGAGGCCACATTCCACTACGGCAAGACGCGCCCCCTCGAAGTCTATACCTTTACGGACACTGACAAAGCCTGCAAGCCGCTGAGGGGCAATGACGAGTTCTATTACTATGCCAACGAGCGACGTGTCCAGCAGACGCAGCTGATGACCGACCGCGCCATCTACCGGCCGGGACAGACGGTGCATGTGGCTGCCATTGCCTACGAGGTGAAGCGCGGCACCGAGCACCAGGCGCTGAAGGGCAAGAGTGTGAGACTCGCCCTGCGCGATGCCAACTATAAGGTGGTGAGCGAGCAGACGCTGACCACCGATGACTACGGCACCTGTGCTACCGACTTCACCCTGCCTACGGGCGGGCTGACGGGCCACTTCGCGATAACGACCGACAACGGCAGCCGCTACTTCCGCGTGGAGGAATACAAGCGGCCGACGTTTGAGGTGAACTTCGACGATTTTAAAGAAGACTACCGCAACGGCGACACCATCACCGTCAGGGCCGTGGCCAAGAGCTATGCCGGTGTGCCTGTACAGGGAGCGAAGGTGAAATATAACGTGGTGCGCAAGCGCGCATTCTGGTGGTGGAGCTACTCCCCCTACTGGAACATGGACGTGATAGGCGAATATATGGAAGACAGCGACGTGGCTGAGGGCGAGACCGTGACCGACGGCGACGGCACCTTTACGGTGAAGATGCCGATGGTGCTGCCGCCGACGGACTACCCTATGTTTTTCGACTTCGTCTGCCATGCCTACGTCACCGATCAGGGGGGCGAGACCCACGAGGCCACCATCAGGCTACCCCTGGGCAACCGCAAGACGGCGCTGACCATCGACGTAGCCGACAAGATGCGTGCCGACGAGATGCAGCCCATGACCTTCCACCTGCGTAATGCTGCCGGCAATGACATCAAGGCGGAGGTGAAATATAGATACCTCCCCCTGGCCCCCGTTAAGGGCGGGGGTACGGGATGGCTCACCGCTGAGACTGCCAAGGCTGTGCAGTTGCCAAAACTGAAGAGCGGCCGTTATGAGGTGGAGGCCGTCTGCCAGGGCGACACCATGAAGCGGCAGTTTACCGTCTTCGCCCTTGACGACCGTCGGCCGGCCGTGGAGACCGACGACTGGTTCTACGCTTCACACAGCAGGTTCCCCGTCGACGGCAGCCCCGTCACCGTGCAGGTAGGCTCGTCGGCCAAGGATGTGCATATTGTCTATAGTATCATCAGCGGCGACAGCGTGATTGAGAGTGGTGCCGCCGACCGCTCCAACGAGCTGATCAACCGTCAGCTGACCTACAGGCCCGAATACGGCAACGGCCTGCTGCTGACCTTCGCATGGGTGAAGCAGGGCAAGAGCTACACCCACAATGTGGAGATTCAGCGTCCGCGGCCCAGCAAGGAACTAAAGCTGAAGTGGCAGACCTTCCGTGACCGTCTGACACCGGGGCAGCAGGAGGAGTGGTCGCTGACCGTCACCACCCCCGACGGGCGTCCCGCCGACGCCCAGCTGATGGCCACACTCTACGACAAGAGCCTTGACCAGTTTGCCTCGCACAGCTTTTACTTTTCGCCGCAGGAATACCTCTCCCTGCCCAGCACCAGCTGGCAGTCAGGGTCGTGGGGCGCACTGTATTTAGGTGCCTCGCAGCAGCTGAAGCCGTTGTCAGTGTCGCCGTTAACGTTCAGCCATCTTGATGAGTCGTTGTTCCCCACGGCGTGGATGGGCCGCGAGTTTAGGGGAAAGAGCATGCGCTTGCTGGCAAAGTCGAATGCCCCGCTGGCCAGCACACGGGCGGTCGTCGAGGAAGAAGATGCCAAGGTCTTTGACTGTGTGGAGTCATCGGCCGTAGCCAATGTGGCGACGGTAGGCTTTAGTGCCCAGAAGGCGGGAACAGTACGCCCCGAGGCTGCCGACGAGGAGGTGGCCATGGGCGCCCAGAAGGCACCGGAGGTGACGCTGCGTGAGAACCTGCAGGAGACGGCCTTCTTCTACCCCCGTCTGCAGACCGACTCGGCGGGCACGGTGACGATGAAGTTCACCCTGCCCGAGAGTCTCACCACATGGCGCTTCATAGGGTTGGCACACACCCGCGACCTCTGCCACGGCATGCTCACCGGCGACGTTGTAGCCAAGAAAGACCTGATGGTGCAGCCCAACATGCCGCGGTTTATCCGCGAGGGCGACAAGGCCACCATCAGCGCCCGCATCATCAACACCTCTGACCGTGAGCTCAGCGGCAACGCCTGGCTGACGCTTATCGACCCCGATACCGAGGCGACCGTGCTCACCCGGCAAGCGGCCTTCACCGTGGTAGCAGGACAGACCGGCAGCGTGGAATTCACAATTGATAATTCACAATTGACAATTAGCAATTCACTGCTGATTGCCAAGGTTGTGGCTACCGCCGGCGACTTCAGCGACGGCGAGCAGCACTACCTGCCCATATTGCCCAACCGCGAGCGCGTCACCGTGACCTATCCGTTTACCCAGCACGAGCCAGGAACGATGGCCATCGACCTGACGAAGTTGTTCGGTGATGGGTGTGGGGTGACAGGTGATGGCCAACACCCCAACACCCAACACCCCAAACTCACCGTCGAATACACCAACAACCCGGCGTGGCTGATGATCCAGGCGCTGCCCGCCATCGGACATCCCCACGACGACTGCGCCGTGTGCCAGGCGGCCTCGCTCTACGCCAACAGCATAGGCAAGTATATCGTTGACCAGGTGCCGCAGGCCAAGACCGTGTTTGAGCAGTGGAAGCGCGAAAGCCAGCAGACTGTCAGCAGCTCTGACGCCACCAATGGAAAGACCACGCTCAACAGCCAGCTGGAGAAGAACCAGGAACTCAAGGACATTGTGCTGGGTGAGACGCCGTGGGTGGCCGATGCCGACGCCGAGAACGAGCAGCGCCAACGGCTGGCCGACTTCTTCGATGAGAACCTGATGCAGCAGCGTCTGCAGTCGGCCCTCACCAAGCTGGAGAAGCTACAGCGCGGCGACGGTTCCTGGAGCTGGTGGCCCGACATGCCGGGCTCCGTCTACATGACCGTGGCCGTCACCGAGATGATGGTACGACTCAACGCCATGACACACCCATCACCCATCACCCATCACCCATCACCCATCACCCAAGACATGCTCAAGGGCGCCTTCAGGTTCCTGGGCAAGGAGATGGTGGAACTGGTAGACGAGATGAAAAAAGCCGAGAAGCGGGGCAACAAGCCCTCGTTCCCCAGTCGCATGGCCTTGGAGTGGCTCTACCTCTGCAAGCTCGACGGCCGCCAGCTGCCCCGCGACGTGCAGGCTGCCAACGACTACCTCGTCAAGCTGCTGAAGAAAGACATCAAGAACCAGACCATCTACGAGAAAGCCATGACGGCCATTATCCTCGACTCTAAGCAGTATGTGAAGAGCCTGAAGGAGTACACCGTCTATAAAGAAGAGATGGGCCGCTACTACGACACGCCGCGCGCCGGTTACTCGTGGCGCGACTACCGCATACCCACGCAGGTGGCTGCCATCGAGGCTATCCAGCGGCTGACACCCGACGACCGCACAACGCTCACCGAGATGCGCCGCTGGCTGCTGCAGCAGAAGCGCACGCAGGCCTGGGACACGCCGCTGAACAGCGTCGACGCCGTCTATGCCTTTATAAGTGAAGAGTTAAGAGTTAAGAGTGAAGCGCTCAACCTCTGGTCGCTTGCTACCGAAGGGACGCAAGAATTTGCTACCGCCACGCCGACGGCGCTGCGTCTCGACGGCAAGGCTCTCGACACGCCGAAAGCCACCGCCGGCATCGGCTACGTAAAGACCGCCTTACCTTACCACGGCGAGAAGACGTTTACCGCCGAGAAGACGAGTCAGGGCACGTCGTGGGGCGCCGTCTATGCACAGTTCATACAGCCCACGAGCGACATCAGCGATCAGGCCAGCGGCGTCAGCGTCCGTCGTGAAATTCTGACTGCAGGTAATCTCTCACCACTCACCTCTCACCACTCACCTCTCACTGTGGGTAACCGCGTAGTGGTGCGCCTGACCATTACCGCCGAGCGCGACCTCGACTTCGTTCAGGTGCAGGACAAGCGCGCCGCCTGCATGGAGCCCGTCAACCAGCTCAGCGGCTACGTATGGCGCGGCGGCTACTACGTGACGCCCCGCGACAACGTGACTAACTACTTCTTTGACCGCCTGCCCAAAGGAAAGCACGTCATCGAGACCGAATACTATATTGATCGTGCCGGACAGTACGAGACGGGCACCTGCACCGTGCAGTGCGCCTACGCCTCGGAGTATCGCGGCACTACCAAATCACAAACACTGGAAGTGAAATAATGGATAGAAGTATCAGCAAAGATTCTAATAAAGATTTTAAATAGATTTATGTTCAAAAGAATAAAAAAACCATTACTGTTAGTCCTCTGTTCCCTTTACGTCGGCACTGTCTCAGCGCAGAGGCTCACCATCGCCAAAGAGACCATCGACATCGGGCGTACGGGCTACGAGATTCCCGTGACGGCCACCTTCGAGCTGCGCAACAAGAGCCTGCGCAAACTGCGCATAGAGCGCGTGGAACCCGACTGCAACTGCACCACCGTGGAGTACCCCCGCGAGGAGATAGGCATCAACGAGAAGTTTACCATCAAGATGACCTACGACGCCCGCATGCTGGGACACTTCAACAAGCAGGCGGCCATCATCAGCAACGGCTCGAAGGAGCCGCAGTATATCACCATGACGGGCGTCGTCATGGGCGACCTGATGGACTACAGCGGCAACTACCCCTACAACTTCAACCAGCTGCTGAGCAGGCAAAACGAGTTGGAGTTTGACAACGTGCAAAAGGGCGAGGTGCGCACCTTCGAGATGGCCATCATGAACAACAGCAGCGGCACCACTATGCAACCCAACATCCTGCACCTGCCGCCCTACCTCACGGCCCAGGCCGTGCCGGCGAAACTGCGCCCCGGCCACAGCGGCAAGATGGTGTTTACCCTCAACTCCGACAAGATTCGTGACTACGGCCTGACGCAGACTACCGTCTACCTGGCTCAGCAGCTGGGCGAGAAGGTGAACAGCGACACCGAGATAGGTATCTCGGCAGTGCTTGTGCCGTCGGTGAAGGCAGTGGAAAACGCACCGCAGCTGACACTCTCTGACACCACGCTGGTGTTCGACTTCGGCGGCAAGAAGAAACGGTCGGGCGAAATCATCGTGGCCAACACAGGCAAGTCGACGCTCGACATCACCTCGCTACAGATGTTCACCCGCGGCCTGAAGGTGACCTTAGGCAAGACCCACCTGGCACCGATGGAGACCACCAAGCTGAAGATTACCGGCAAAGCTGCTGAGCTGAAGAAAGCACGTACCGCTCCCCGTGTGCTCATGATCTGCAACGACCCGCAGCAGCCCAAGGTGGTGATTACCATCAACAGCAAACTGTAAATCTCTACGGCGCAATCCAAAATAGTAAATGGTAAAATCTCTACGGCGCAGCCCAAAATTGTAAATAGTAAAATCTACGGCGCAGCCCCAAATAGTAAATAGTAAATAGCTAAATAGTAAATATCATTGTGGAACATCCAGAAAATAGTGCCGAGTTTGCCGGCCTGCAAGTGAATAGCGGCGTCGGCCAGCAGTCAATTATCAATCCCTACCTGCGGCGCGGGCGCTTCCGCCGTCAGGAGCTGTCGGTCGACGATATGGTGGCAGGCATCCTCCGCGGCGACGTCACCATCCTGAGTCAGGCCGTGACCCTCATTGAGAGTGTCAACCCCCAGCACCAGCAGAAGGCGCAGGAGGTCATCAACCGCTGCCTGCCCTATAGCGGCAACAGCATCCGTGTGGGCATCAGCGGCGTGCCTGGCGCGGGCAAGTCTACCAGTATCGACGAGTTTGGCATGCACGTGCTGCGAGAGTATGGCGGCAAGCTCGCCGTGCTGGCCATCGACCCCTCGTCGGAACGCACCAAGGGCAGCATCCTGGGCGACAAGACGCGCATGGAGAAGCTCGCCCAACACCCCAAGTCGTTTATCCGTCCCAGCCCGTCGGCGGGCAGTCTCGGCGGTGTGGCCCGCAAGACGCGTGAGACCATCATCCTCTGCGAGGCCGCCGGCTTCGACAAGATATTCGTCGAGACCGTCGGCGTAGGACAGTCGGAGACGGCCTGCCACTCCATGGTCGACTTCTTCCTGCTGATACAGGTGGCGGGCACCGGCGACGAACTGCAGGGCATCAAGCGCGGCATCATGGAAATCAGCGACGGCATCGTCATCAACAAGTGCGACGGCGACAACGTGGACCGCTGCCAGATGGCGGCCACTAACTTCCGCAACGCCCTCCACTTCTTCCCCATGCCCGAGAGCGGATGGCTGCCGAAGGTGCTCTGCTACAGCGGCTTTTACGGCACCGGCGTGAAAGAGATTTGGGACATGATTTACCAGTACATCGACTTCGTCAAGCAGAACGGCTACTTCAACTACCGCCGTCAGGAGCAGGCCAAGTACTGGATGTATGAGAGCATCAACGAGCACCTGAAGTCGTCGTTCTATAACAACCCCGTGGTGGAGGCCCGCCTGACAGAAGCTGAGCAGAGCGTGCTCAACGGCCAGAAGACATCCTTCATTGCCGCTCAAGACCTGCTGAACTTATACTTCCAGCAAATGTCCGCTAACTCCCACTAACTCCCATTAATACCCTCTAATTCCCTCTAATTCCCTCTAACTCCCTTAAGCTAATGACCATCGAGATTGACAGCGGCAGCGGTTTCTGCTTCGGCGTGACCACCGCCATCAAGAAGGCCGAGGAAGAGCTGGCCAAGGGCAGCACACTCTACTGCTTAGGCGACATCGTACACAACTCCATGGAATGTGAGCGCCTGAAGCAGATGGGCCTCGTCACCATCGACCATGAGCAGATGGCCGCCCTGCACGACGTGAAGGTGCTGCTGCGCGCCCACGGTGAGCCCCCCGCCACCTACGAGCTGGCGCGGTGCAACAACATCGAAATTATCGACGCCACCTGCCCCGTGGTGCTACAGCTGCAGAAACGTATCAAGAAGCAGTACGAAGCCCATCACCCTTCTTGCGTCCCTTCGGTAGCAAGCGAGCAGAGCTCGAGCGCACCCATCCCCCATCACCAAATTGTCATCTTCGGCAAGAAAGGCCACGCCGAGGTGCTGGGACTGGTAGGCCAGACCGAGGGCACAGCAATCGTCGTTGAGAACCTCGACGACGTGAAGCGCCTCGACTTCACCCGCGACATCTACCTCTACTCGCAGACTACGAAATCGCTCGACGAGTTCCGCCGTATCATAGAGTATATCGGGCAGCACATCGTCCCCACGGCCACGTTCAAGAGTTTCGACACTATCTGCCGTTCCGTGGCCAACCGCATGGAGGGCATCGCGCAGTTTGCCGCCCGCCACGACGTCATCCTCTTCGTCTGCGGCCGCAAGAGCAGCAACGGCCGTGTGCTCTTCTCGGAGTGCCAGCGGGTGAACGCCAACAGCCACCTCATTGAAGGCCCTGAGGAGATACAGCCCGAATGGCTCCACGGGCAGGATACCATCGGCATCTGCGGTGCAACCTCCACGCCCAAATGGCTCATGGAGCAGTGCCGCGACGCCCTCAGCCGTTATTAAACGAGAATCAATATTAATCACCAAAAATTATTTATCACCATGAAACGCTACACACTCATCGTCACTGTCCTCGCAGCCACTGTCTGCACGACAGCGACCGCACAAAACCACCGACTGTGGTACACCAAGCCCGCCAGCCACTGGCTGGAGGCCCTGCCCGTAGGCAACTCTCATCTCGGCGCCATGATCTACGGCGGCACCGACACCGAGGAAATTCAGCTCAACGAAGAGACCTTCTGGAGCGGACAGCCCCACAACAACAATCCCAAGGAAGCTCTCGCACACCTGCCCGAGGTGCGGCGCCTCATCTTCGAAGGCCATGAGCGCGACGCCGCCAAACTTTTAGACAAGTACTTCGTGCCCGGTCCCCACGGCATGCGCTTTCTGCCGCTGGGCAGCCTGAAGCTGAAGCTGGGCCACAACGACGTGCTGAAATACGAGCGGGCGCTGAACCTTGGCAATGCCACCGCCACCACCTCTTATATATATAAAGGTGTACGCTACGAGCGCACCGTCTTTGCCTCGCAGGCCGACAGTGTCATCGTCGTGCAGCTGAAGGCTGGCAAGAAAGGGGCGCTAAGTTTCACCATGAACTATCAGAGCCAGTTGCCCTGCGGGGTGAAATCGGCTCATACCTGCCAGTGTGGACTGACGGAAGGCTCCGACGCCAAGGGCGGACGCCTGATAGCCACCGTTCAAGGAGCCGACCATGAGGGCATCAAAGCCGGTTTGACGGCCGAGTGCCATGTCAGCGTCAGAGTAGAGGGCAAGAGTGCCACTATGGCTTTTCCGGCGTCAGCCATTGAGGTGAGTGGAGCCGACGAGGCCACCATTTATATTTCAGCTGCAACCAACTTTGTTAATTACCATGACGTGAGCGGTAATGCTACAAAAAAGAACAAGCAACGGCTGAACCAAGCAGAACAGCGACGTTTCGCCGAGTTGCTCAAACGCCATGTCGCCCACTATCAGGAGCAGTATAACCGCGTCAGCCTGACGCTGCCGCGCAACGATGACTCCACCCTGCCCACCGACGAGCGCCTCAAGGCTTTTGAGGAGGCTGGGGCGACTGAGGCTTCTGGGGTAAATGGGGCTTCTGGGGCTACTGGGAGGGCTGAGGGTAATGATCCTCAGAAGCCTCTGCCCTCCAAGAAGTCCCAGAAGCCTCAGAAGCCCCAAATCCCCGCCCAAAACCTCGACCTCGACCTCGTAGGCCTCATGATGCAGTACGGCCGCTACCTGCTTATCTCGTCGAGCCAGCCCGGCGGACAGGCCGCCAACCTGCAGGGCATGTGGAACGACAAGCTCAACGCGCCGTGGGACTCTAAGTACACCATCAACATCAACGCCGAAATGAACTACTGGCCGGCACTCGTCGCGGGCCTTGCCGAGACGCAGGAGCCACTGTTCTCGATGATTCGCGACCTCAGCGAGACCGGCGCCGAGACCGCCCGCACAATGTACGGCTGTGGCGGCTGGGTGGCCCACCACAACACCGACCTCTGGCGCATTGCCGGCCCTGTGGACGGCACACCCTGGGGCATGTTCCCCACCGGTGGCGCATGGCTCACCACCCACCTTTGGCAGCACTACCTATATACCGGCGACAAGGAGTTTCTGGCCGAATATTACCCCGTGATGAAGGGCGCCGCCGAATTCCTGCTCGACTACATGCAGACCTATCCCGCCGCCGGTGAGGTGCGTCAGGCCGCCGGATGGCTGATGACCGTGCCCACGGTGTCGCCAGAGCACGGTCCCAAAGGCAAGGGCACCAACGTCACCGCCGGCTCGACGATGGACAACCAGATTTGTTTCGACGTGCTCTCACAGACTCTCCAGGCTGCCAAGATTTTAGGGCGCGACAGCGTGATGGCCGAACAGCTGCGCTTCGCCCTGCAGAACCTGCCGCCGATGCAGATAGGGCGCCACGGCCAGCTGCAGGAGTGGCTCATCGATGCCGACGACCCTAAGGACGAGCACCGCCATATTTCGCAGCTCTATGGCCTCTACCCCTCTAATCAGGTGTCGCCCTACAGCCATGCCGACCTCTTCACCGCCGCCGCCAACACGCTGCAGCAGCGTGGCGACAAGGCCACGGGCTGGAGCTTAGGCTGGAAGACCAACTTCTGGGCACGCATGCTCGACGGCAACCACGCCTTCCAGATTATCAAGAACATGCTGCACCTGCTGCCCGACGACTCCAAGATGGGCCAGTATCCCGACGGGCGCACCTATCCCAACCTCTTCGACGCCCACCCGCCGTTCCAGATTGACGGCAATTTCGGCGTCTCGGCCGGCATCTGCGAGATGCTGCTGCAGAGCCACGACGGCGCCATCCACCTGCTGCCCGCCCTGCCCTCAGAGTGGCAGCAGGGCAAGGTCACGGGCCTGCGCGCCCGCGGCGGCTTCATCATCGACGAAGAGTGGAGCGACGGCCATCTCCGCTCAGCAGATGTAGGCTCTACCATCGGCGGCACCTTGCGCCTGCGCTCCTATGTGCCCCTGCGGCTGACGAAGGCTCCCAAGGGCGTCACACTGAAGCCTGCCGGGGGGCCGTGCCCCAATGCTCTCTATGCCCCCGCCACCATCCGCGAACCCCTGCACGCTGCTGAGCTGAAAGACTTCCAGACGCTGCCCCTGCGTCAGGTCTACGAATACGACGTAGAGACTCAGCCTGGCCAGACTTTCCGTTTCACAGCTCAGTAGGACGAGACATTGAGACATACAGAAAACACTGCGACACATACGGCCACCGTATGTGTCGCTTTTTTGCCGTACCTTTGCAGTCAACTTCTGGTGCGCAGGTGTCTCACCTGCGGACGCCGCAAGTGAGACGCCCTGCGTACCTATGCTAAGCGGTGAAACAACCGTTAGTTAAATAAGCCCTGAAAGCAACTAAATAAACCTGATTATGAAGAAAATCCTCTTGAGCCTCTTGGCTTGCAGCCTGGCTCTGCCGGTGGCAGCTGTCGACATGACCGTCGACAACCTGAAGCGTAACTATCTGGTCTACGTGCCTAAGAATCTGGGCGAGAACCGTCCGCTGCTCATCTCATGTCATGGCATGAACCAGGACGCCGGCTACCAAAAAGACCAGTTGAAGATAGAGACCATTGCCGACACGGCAAAGTTTGTAACCGTCTTTCCTAACGGCATTGACCGGGGATGGGACATCTCCGGCAACCGCGACATCAACTTTGTTTTGGCTATCATTGATGCAATGGTGAAGCAATATAAGATTGACCGCAACCGCGTCTATCTGTCCGGATTCTCTATGGGCGGCATGTTCACCTATCACGCTATGAACAGAATTGCCGACAAGATTGCGGCCTTTGCCCCCATCAGCGGCTATCCCATGGGTGGGGCTACTGCCAACGCCAACGTGCGGCCTATTCCCATCATCCATACCCACGGCACTAGCGACGACGTGGTGAACTTCGGCGGTGTGCAAGGCTCACTCAACGTGTGGATCAAGCACAACGGCTGTCCTACGACGGCCAAGGTCACCAGAAACTACCGCGGCACGAACCACATCACGCGCCATGTGTGGAGCCCTGGCAACCAAGGCGTCGAGGTGGTACTGATGGAACTGAAGGACAAGGGACACTGGGTGTCTAACGACGTAGTGTTCACCGGCGACGAGATCTGGCGGTTCTGTAGCCGATACTCCCTAAACTTGAAAAATCCTACCATACAGTTTACCTCACCCACCAACGGACTGACCTACATCACCTTAGGCGGACAGGCAGAACTGCCGCCCCTCACCCTTAACGCCAATGCCGACGACCCTGACGGCCAGGTGGCCAAAGTGGAATTCTTCGACGGCACTACACTGCTGACCACGCTCACCAAGGCCCCCTACAGCTACACACTGACTTCCCTGACAAAAGGTGTACACACGCTAAAGGCCGTTGTCACCGACGATGAAGGGCGGACAGGCTCTTCCAACATCACCATCACCGTAGAGGAGCCTGCCGGTGCCTACTCGCTCGACAAGACTTTTACTACAGAGAACAGCATGCCCGAGGGATGGGCCTCCTACGACGGTGCCGAGCGGCGCACAGGCTTTTCGTCGGGCTACAGCAGCGGTTGCCGTGTTTTCAAGTTTACCGGGGCCAAGCACGACTTCAACTGGGGACTCTATGCCCGCAACACCACCAGCAACAAGAAGGCGGGCTACGTGCGCTTTGCCGACAAGAGCACAACTACCACACTGACGCTGCATCCTGGCATCTACGAACTGACATACAAAGTCAGCAACTGGAACCGTGCCGACTTCTCGCCCGTCACTGTTGCCGTGGAAACTACCGCCGGAAAGGAGATTTTTAGCAACACCTTCACTCCGACGGCCAACGTTGGTAACACGGCCTCCAACTCCTTCTCAGGCACTACGCAGCTGACCAACAGCTTCGAAGTGACGGAGAAAGGTCAGTATACGGTGACTTTCTACACTGCCGACCAGGCATGGGCCGACTTGGTGGTTGGACCTGCCACCCTGGCCTACAAGAGTGCACTGCCCACCGGCAATCTAGTCATCGACATCAGCGGCGACAACACCTCGTCGAGCTATGTCAGCTACAGCAACGACATCTCGCTGCCTGAGGGAAAGGCCATCGACGTGCTGATGGCGCGCTACTGCTACTTCTCGTCAACCATCACCGGCAACGGCACACTGAACTTCTATGCCGGCGGCGAGCGCGACTACTTAGGAACCGCCAACGGCAAGACCTGGCCTAACTGGACGGGCTATACGGGCGACATACATATCTATCCCCGCAAAGAGAACTCCTCAGCGGCAGGCTTCTATGGCGTGGTGCTGGCTCATGGCGGCAAGTCGTCGACGCCTGACAACGCCCTTGACGATGTGAAAGCCGGCAAGGTGAACACATCAATGGAGAACAACCGCGTGCTGCTGCACGCGGGGGCTACCATCTGCACCGAAGCCAACACCAGCGGCGCCGGATTCCGCATCGGCGAGTTACACACGGAGCCAGGCTCCACCCTGCAAGGCTACATGAAAAACCAGCGCGCCGCCTACTATCTGCTGGGCCACCTCAACACCAGCGCCACGCTGGCAGGCACCATTGCCCCCTCAAGCTATCGCGACGACACAGCCCTGGGCATAGTGAAGGAAGGTAGCGGCACCTACACCATTACCGGCAACAACAACTACCTGAGCGGCGCCCTGCGTATTATGGATGGCCGCGTGCAAATAGCCAATGACCGTGCCGAGGCCGAGGCCAAGAAGCTGCGCGGAGCCCTTGGCGCACGTCCTGATGCCTCCGACCCTATAGCCTACGTCTTCGGGCAAGGCGTGTTGGGCGGTACGGGCAGCATCGGCGGCACGGTTGACAACTACGGCACCGTGGAACCAGGCACATTCCAAGTCAGCGGCGACGAGGTGGGCATCAGCGCCGGCACGCTCACCATCAGCAACTACGCCACGCCTACAAAGAAAGCCAATCTCCACGTGCGGCCGGCCTCAACACTGCGCTTCAAGATATTCTCTGCCACAGAGCATGACCGCCTGAACGTCAGCGGCGACGTGAAATACTTCAACATTGGCCAGAACTTCACCGAGAGCACCCTCATGCCGGTCATTGAGGTAAGTCTCATTGGCGACGACAACAGTCTGAAGGTGGGCGACCGACTGACGCTGCTCACCGCTCAGGCCAAAACATCGCAGGCCGGTGACTGGCACTTCGTGCTGAAACAGCCGCAGCGCTATCAGTGGCAGTTGGAGGAGCAGGAGCACGACGGCACGTATAGCGTGGTGCTTTGCCTGGTATCGATGAACACCCCTGACAATCCTGATAACCCCGACAATCCTAACACCCCCGACACGCCGACGCCGACGATGGGCGCCTTCTACGACGACGGCATCGACGATGGTGCCGACCTCAACACCCTGCGCCACTACGCCGCCCAGAACGGCAAGCATCTCGGCGTTGCCCTGTCATCGTGGAAAGCCGGTGCCGACGAGGGCGCCCGTCAGTTCAACATGCTCGTTGCCGAGAACGAGATGAAGATGGACGCCCTGCAGCCCCAGCGCGGAGAGTTCAGCTTCGGCGCTGCCGACGGCTTGGTGACCCTTGCCAAGAACAACGGCATGACCATGCGCGGCCACTGCCTCGTATGGCACATGCAGCAGCCCCAGTGGCTGTCGAGCGACGGCAAGAAGAACGACAAGAACTGGAGCCGCACCGAGGCGCTGGCTATCATGAAGAGCCACATTACCGCCGTCATGAACCACTTCAAGGGACAGGTGACAGAGTGGGACGTGGTGAACGAGTGTCTGGACGACGACCAGGCCATCGTGCGCACCAACCCTGAGGGTTACAACCTGCGGCCTACGGTGTGGCAACGGGCCATCGGCGACGACTACATCGACTCGGCCTTCGTCTACGCCCATCAGGCTGACCCCACGGCCACACTCTATCTCAACGACTATGACGTGGAACAGCAAGGCACAGCCAAGGCCGTGGCTTTCTACAACCTGATAATGAAACTACGCAGCAACAATATTCCCGTTGACGGTGCCGGGCTGCAATGCCATTTCTCCGTCGGCGAAATCGACTCCGTGATGCTTGACCGCACCATCCGCCGGTTTGGTGAGCAGGGCTTGAAATGCAGCATCACCGAACTGGACATGGGCATCAAAGCTACCACTGCCAACGACTTGGAGGAGCAGGCACGCTGGTATCGTATCGTTACAGACATCATGCTCAACAACGACAACTGCCCCGGCATGGTCATCTGGGGCGTCAAGGACAATGACTCATGGCGCAGCGACTCCTCGCCGCTGCTCTATACCGCCGCTGAGACCAGGAAGCCTGCATGGTATGCCGTGCGCTCGGCTCTCCGTCACCGCACGCTCACTACTGGCATCCATCCGGCTGCCCCGACGGCCTCGCCCGCCAATGCCGAGGATAACGCTGTGTACGACTTACTTGGCCGTCGTGTCGCGTTACCTTTGTCGGCAGGCATTTATATACAAGGTGGGCGCAAGATTGTTGTCAAATAGTATCTATTATGCGTTGTTTGAGACATAAAGAAAAGATTGAGGTACGTAAGCTAACGCATATATCACGTCTTTTGTGTATCTTTGCACCGTCATTTCCGATACTGTGGAAACAGACACCCCTCACACTCGTCAACTTGTCTACTCGTCAACTTAAAACCAATAAAAAAACCAATGAAACAGATGACTAAGATGGCCCTAGCCGTCGTGCTCGCCCTAAGCACCGCCGCACCCACATGGGCTCAAGGCTTGAAAGACGCCTACAAAGATTATTTCATGATTGGCGTGGCCGTCAATCAGCGCAATGTGACTAACGCCCAACAGCAGGCCCTCGTCAGGCAGGAGTTCAACTCCATGACCGCCGAGAACGACATGAAGCCCGAACCCACGGAACCCCAGGAGGGACAGTTCAACTTCGAAAATGCCGACCGCATAGCCAACTTCGCCCGCCAGAACGGCATCAAGCTGCGTGGCCACTGTCTGATGTGGCACTCGCAGATAGGCCGCTGGATGTACGACGGCGTCACCGACAAGGAGGTGTTCTACAAGCGCATGAAGAACCATATCCAGACCATCGTCTCGCGCTATAAGGACGTTATCTACTGCTGGGACGTGGTCAACGAGGCCATCAGCGACGACCCCAACGCCCAGGACCCCTACCGCCAGAGTCCTATGTACAAGCTCTGCGGCGATGAGTTCATAGCCAAGGCTTTCCAGTATGCCCGCGAGGCTGACCCCAAGGCATTGCTGTTCTACAACGACTACAGCACCGTAGACCCCCACAAGCGCGACCGTATATATAATATGGTGAAGAAGATGAAAGACGCCGGCGTGCCCATCGACGGTATCGGCATGCAGGGCCACTACAACATCTACTTCCCCACCGAAGAGCTGCTCGACGAGGCCATCAGCAAGTTCAAGCAGGTGGTGAAGCATATCCACGTCACCGAGCTCGACATCCGCGTCAATGAGGAGATGGGCGGACAGCTGCAGTTCTCGCGCGAGGGTGTCACCGTGACCGACAGCGTGAAGCAGCACCTGGCCGACCAGTATGCGCGTGTATTCCGCGTGTTCCGCAAGCATAAGGACGTCATCGACTGCGTCACCTTCTGGAACCTCGGCGACCGCGACTCGTGGCTGGGCCAGAACAACTATCCCCTGCCCTTCGACACCGAGTATAAGCCCAAGCTGGCCTACGAATACATACGCGACATGAAGGCGCCACTTTGGCAGATGCCCAAGCGCCCCGCCCGCCGTCAGCGCCCTGAGGGGCAGCAGGGTCGCCGCGCACAGCAAGGGGCTCAGAAGGCTCCCTTCAAGCCCGAGCTGGCCTTCCCCGAGATGGACGGCGTGAAGGAGGACTTCGTGCCCTCTGCCAAGAACCAGCCCGGCCAGGACTATCCGCAGGTGAACTCTCAGGGCTACGTGCGCTTCCGCATCGACCTGCCTGAGGCTAAGGACGTCACCGTCAGCCTCGGACTCGGCGGCCGCGGCGGCACGAAGCTGAAGAAGACCTACGACGGCTCATTCGTGGGCCAGACCGAAGGCCCCATGGACGAGGGGTTCCACTACTACCACCTCACCGTCGACGGCGGCACCGTCAACGACCCCGGCGCCATGAACTACTACGGCTCCACGCGCTGGGAGAGCGGCATCGAGATTCCCGCCCACGACCAGGACTTCTACGCCCTGAAGAACGTGCCCCACGGCCAGGTGAGCCAGGTGCTCTTCTGGAGCGAAAGTACCAAGCAGGTGCGCCGCGCCTTTGTCTACCTGCCGCCCACCTACGGCAAGAACAAGAAGGAGCGCTTCCCAGTGCTCTACCTGCAGCACGGCTGGGGCGAGGACGAGACGGCCTGGAGCAACCAGGGTCACGCCAACCTGATTATGGACAACCTCATTGCCGAGGGTAAGGCCAAGCCCTTCATCATCGTCATGACCTACGGCATGACCAACGACGTGCGCTTCGGCGGCATCGGCAGCTTCACGGCTAAGGAGTTTGAGACGGTGCTCGTCGACGAGCTCGTGCCCTATATCGACCAAAACTTCATGACCATCGCCAAGAAGGACAGCCGCGCCATGGCTGGCCTATCGATGGGCGGCATGGAGACGAAGACCATCACCCTGCGCCGCCCCGAGGTGTTCGGCTACTACGGACTGCTCAGCGGTGGACAGTATGCCCCCAGCGACATCAAGACGAAGGACCAAGTGAAGCTCATCTTCCAGAGTTGCGGCTCCAAGGAGCGTCCCGATGGCATCCGCCAGAGTACCGAGGCCCTGAAGGCCGCCGGCCTGAACGCCGTGGGCTACATTTCCGAGGGCACTGCCCACGAGTTCCTCACCTGGCGCCGCAGCCTCAAAGAGATGGCACCGCTACTGTTTAAGTAATTAACTATTGACTATGAAGAGATTTTCAGTCGTAATAACTTTATTGTGGATCACGCTGGGCTGCATCACCATGCAGGCTCAGCGTGCCACTTTTAGAATGGATGCCGGGCAACGCCACCAGCGCATCACCGGTTTCGGCGGCTTCGTCTGCTCGCCGCAGTTTACATATAACCACATGTCGACGACCGACATCAACAAGGTGTGGGGCAAGGGCAGCACCGTGGGCTGCAACATCATGCGCCTCTACATACCCATCGGCCGCAGCGCCTGGAGCCAGTCGCTGGAGACGGCCAAGAACGCCAAGCAGCGCGGACTCATCGTCTTCGCCTCGCCCTGGGGCCAGCCCGCCGAATGGAAGACCAACGGCACCATCAACGCCAAGAACAGCGACGGCACGACGGGCAGCCTGAAGCGCGAGTACTGGGCCGACTACGCCAAGTATCTGGAGGACTACGTGCAGTATCTCAGGCAGAACGGCGTAGAGCTTGACGCCATCTCCATCCAGAACGAACCCGACTGGCCCGCCCAGTATGCCGGCTGTCTGTGGAGCGCCAGCGAGATAGCCGAGTTTGTGAAGACTTACGGCAAGAGCATCAGCTGCAAGGTGATGGCCCCAGAGACGCTGGCCGTCAGCGACAGCTATGCCAACGCCCTAAACAAGAGCGACGTGATAGACTGCTTCGACATCTACGGCGGCCACCAGTATGGCGGCATACAGTCGGCCTACAAGCAGCTGGGAAAGAAAGGTAAGGAGCTGTGGATGACCGAATACCTCATCAATTGGAACGAGATAGAGAACAACACTCGCAACTTCGACTTCACGAAGGACTTCTTCGACTTCTTCCGCGCCATCAACACCTGCATGCTGGGCGACTTCAACGCCTGGATTCACTACGCCGCCAAGCGCTATTACGCCATGCTCGGCGACGGCCAGCGTGGCACCACCAACGGCGTGGTCACCAAGCGCGGCTACGTGATGGCCCACTTTGCGCACTTCGTCACGGGCATGACCCGCATCGACGGCACCTTCAGCGGCTCAGCCCTTGAGGGGTCGGCCTATCTCTCGGCATCGGGCGACACCGCGGTGGCCGTAGTAGCAAACAATAGCGACGCCGCCGTAGAGCTGACAGCCGACCTGCCGTTCTACACCTCCGCCGGCGAGCTCTACACCACCGGCAAGTCAGCGAACTTCATCAAGCAGACGCTCACCCCACAGGGTGAGACCTGCCGCCCCACAGCCACCATCGCCGCCCAGAGCGTGGCCACGCTGCTCTTCGTGCGCAGCCACGACCGCCAGCCCTCCAACATGCAGTGTAAGCTGCAGCGCTTCGACCGCCTTGACGACATGACCGCCACGAAGACCACCTTCGGCACTACTTATAAGATGAGCGGCACGACAAGGAAGTTTGACCATAACACGCCACTCATCTCGTCGCGCACCAACGCCGCTTACGGCTACGTCGCCCTCGACGACAGCTACCAACAGCTGGTGATGCACGTCAACAGTGTCACGAGCACGATGAACTACACGTCGTCGATTACCACGCTGACCTACGTCAACGCCCAGGGCCAGGTGGCTACCCACGACTACGGCACCATCGACTACAGCCGCCGCGAGAACTTCGACCTGGTGTTCGACCTCTCGACCGCCACACTGAAAGACGGTTGCCGGGGACTCATCAGCATAACCTGCAACAACTGGTCGTCGACCCTCACCATCAGCTTCGGCGATGTCTACCTCACCCGCGGCACCAGTCTCTTTGCCGCCACTCTCAGCGGCGCATACGTAGCCGACGACAGCAATATTCTTGACGTGAGCAGCGACCCCGGCTGCACCAGCATCGACATGACAAAAGTGACAGAGCTGCCCTCCACCCTACCCTGGCTCAGCGGCAACAAGATAGTATATGCCGCCGCCGACAGCCCCCTGGCGGGCGACAACGTGGTGAAGGACGGCCAATGTGCGTCGCTCGCCGTCAACGAGGCGGCAGGCACCTTCCGCCCCGCCAAGGCGTTCACCGCCGCTACGGCCACCTACACCTGCATGGTCAGCGGCCAGCATATCGTCACACTGCCCTTTGAGGCCTCGGTGCCCTCCGGCGCGAGGGTCTACGCCCTCAGCGACGACCTGCAGCCCGAAGAGGTGACCACCGCCCCCGCCGGCCGGCCGCTGCTGGTAGTGGCTGCGGGCGAGGTGACGTTTACAGGCAGCGGCAACGTGAGCTACTATCCGCCGCAGCTGACTGACGCCGTGCTGCCCATCAGCGGCGTCAACATGCCTGACATCGAGCTTAGCGCACCCACCTTCTCACAGCCCCACGGTCTCTACGACGGCGGCACGCTCAACGTAGCCATCAGCGGCACGCCGGGCATAGCCATACGCTATACCACCGACGGCAGCGAGCCGACGGCTACGAGCCAGCTCTACACCACGCCGCTGACCATCAGCGCTACCACCGTGCTCAGGGCTGCCGAGGTCTACGGCGGCAAGCTGTCGCCTATAGCTACTGCCAGCTATATCTTTGTAGGCTCCGTGCTCAGCCAGCCCGACGCGCCGGAGGGCTACCCCGCGGAGTGGGGCAAGTACACTCAGATAGGGGGCACCGCCAAGGCCGACTACGGCATGGACCCGGAGATGACCACTGACGCCACGCTGCGCCAGAAGATAATCGACGGTTTGAAGAGCCTGCCTATACTCAACATCGTCACAGCCCCGGACAATCTCTTCAGCCATGAGAACGACGCCGACCGCGGCGGCATCTACATCTTCACCGGTCCGCCGGTGGGCGACAATACCGGCAACGGCTGGACGCGCCGCGCCAGCATGGAACTCTTTGGCGGACCGCAGCAGCACGACGTGAGTGCACCCTGCGGCGTGCGACTGCATGGCGGCCACGGCCGACTGGCAGAGAAGAATCCCAAGCACTCGCTGCGCGTAGTCTTCAAGACGGAGTATGGGCAGAAGTCGCTGAAATATCCGCTCTTCGGCGACGGCAGCCCCAAGAAGATTGACCAGTTCGTGCTGCGCTGCCACTTCGGCAACAGCTGGCAGCACTGGGACGAGGGCAACCGCCAGAAGGCCCAGTACAGCCGCGACGTATGGGCCCGCAAGATGCAGGAGCACATCAGTGGATGGGGTGTGAAGGCAGTCTATGTACACCTCTTCCTCAACGGCATGTACTGGGGACTGTATAACATTGCAGAGCGCGTTGACGACAAGTTTGGCGAGGCCTATCTCGGCGGCGACAAAGACGACATCGACGTGGTGAAGATTGAGGAGGAGGGCGGCAACCACCTGGAAGCCGCCGACGGCAACCTCGACGCGTGGCACCTGATGACAGAGACCGTCAACCGTGCCGCCTCGGCCAATGCCGCCACCGCCCAGACTGCCTACGAACAGCTGGACACACTGCTCAACATCGGCCAGTTCATTGACTACATGCTCATCAACCAGTATAGCGGCAACACCGACTGGGCCCACCACAACTGGTATGCCATACGCCGGAGAAACGCGGGCGAGGGATTCAAGTTCCTATGCTGGGACACGGAGCTGATCTTCGACAATGTCAACGAGAACAACCTCAAGAAGGATGACGGTTTGGACTCGCCGACGGGCATCTTTACCCGCCTCATCAAGAACAGCCAGTTTGCACGCCAATACATGAACCGCGCCAAGGAGCTCCTCAGCAACGACGGCATGCTCGGTCCCAAGGCTGTGGTGGCCGTGTGGGACAGCCTGTATAACACCATCTCCACGGCCATCTACACCGAGGCGGCGCGATGGGGCGACTACCGGCGCGACGTGCACCCCTACCAGAGCCGCGGACAGCTATACACCGTCGACAACCAGTTTATGGCTGAGCGCCGGCGGCTGCTTAACAGCTATTTCCCGCAGCGCACCAGCCGCGTGCTGAGCGACATCAACAGCCTCATAGGTCCCGTGGGCATCAGCGAAGTACAGGCAGTACAGCCCGCCACCAACGGCCGCTACTACAACCTGCAGGGGCAAGCCGTAGACCGGCGCACGAAGGGTGTCTATATACTCAACGGCAAAAAAGTAGTTATAAGATAACGTTGTGAAGAAAGTTGTGTTTGCAGTTTTTATTTTAGTTGCCACCCATCATCCGTCAGAAATTCGCATAACATAATGATTTACTGACATTTATGAGCTGACAGATGCCTGACGGATGACGGATGGCGGGCTCAAAAACGGCAAAATGCATAAAAACACAGCGAAACGTATATTTATACAGACAAAAGGGCTGTTTTGTAAAACTTTCTTCACCTCCGGAAAAACGGCGTCCGTCTTGAAAAAATCAACGTCCGTTTTTCTAAAAACGGCGCGCGTTTTGAAAAAAACGCGCGCCGTTTCAACTGTATATATATGCAGTTTTTTGGGGGCCTGACTTCAATATAGGTCAAAGCGTTGTTCTCCGGGTCCATCCTCAGCCGACACCATCCGTCAGTCTGTATTTCTCTAACAGACAAGAACTTATGTTAAATGCTGACGGATGACGGGTATCAATCAAAACCAAAATTCTTTTTTGAAGCATGAAATAGTTTCTATAATTACGACTATAGTTACTATAGTTACGACTAGTCTCAGCAACAAAAATAAAACGATTTTTATTTTGTATTGCTCTCGACTTTTTGTAACTTTGCAGCCGATTACAAATTTGTATATAGATTGATAGAGAAACATATTGTACTTGAAGACATCGACACCGTGGTGTTCTACGGCGTCGGCAATGGTCATCTGCAGATGATCAGGTCGCTGTTTCCCAAGCTTCGCATCGTGGCACGCGACAATGTCATCCGCGTGCTGGGCGACGAGGAGCAGATGGTGGCCTTTGAAGAGAACATTGAGCAGATACGCCGCCATATATTGAAGTTCAACTCGTTACGCGAGGAAGACATTCTTGAGATTATCAAGGGCGGTCGTAGCCGCGAGGTGCCCGACGACGTGGTGGTCTACTCCATGTCGGGTCGGCCCATCAAGGCTCGCAGCGAAAACCAGCAGCGGCTCATCGAGGCTTACCAGCAGAACGACATGGTGTTTGCCGTAGGGCCGGCGGGCACGGGCAAGACCTACCTCTCGATAGCCCTGGCCGTGAAAGCCCTGAAAGAGAAGACGGCTAAGAAAATCATCCTCTCGCGCCCGGCGGTGGAGGCCGGCGAGAAGCTGGGCTTCCTGCCCGGCGACATGAAAGACAAGATAGACCCCTACCTGCAGCCGCTCTACGACGCCCTGGAGGACATGCTGCCGCAGGTGAAGCTGCAAGACATGATGGAGAAGCACCAGATACAGATAGCTCCGCTGGCCTTTATGCGCGGTCGCACGCTGTCGGACGCCGTGGTGATACTCGACGAGGCGCAAAACACCACGCCGGCGCAGATACGCATGTTTCTCACCCGCATGGGGTGGAACACGAAGATGATCATCACCGGCGACATGACGCAGATAGACCTGCCGCGGACGCAGAAGAGCGGGCTCATTGAGGCCCTCCATATATTAAGTAATGTGGAAGGTATCGGTGTGGTCAACCTGGACCGTCGCGACATCGTGCGCCACAAACTGGTGACGCGCATCGTCAATGCCTACGAACAATATGATAAGATTGAAGATTGAAAATTGAAAATTGAAGATTGAAAATTGAAAATAAGAACGATGAAAGCATTAACAAAGACTGAGTTCCACTTTGAGGGACAGAAGAGTGTGTATCACGGCAAGGTCCGTGACGTGTATGACATTAACGACGACCTGCTGGTGATGGTGGCCACCGACCGCATATCGGCTTTCGACGTGGTATTGCCCAAGGGCATCCCCTTCAAGGGTCAGGTGTTGAACCAAATCGCCGCCAAGTTCCTGGATGCCACTGCCGACATCTGCCCCAACTGGAAGCTGGCCACCCCAGACCCCATGGTGACCGTGGGCCTGAAGTGTGAGGGTTTCCGCGTGGAGATGATTATCCGCTCCATCCTCACCGGCTCGGCCTGGCGCGAGTATAAGAACGGCTGCCGTGAGCTGTGCGGCGTCCGCCTGCCCGACGGCATGAAGGAGAACGAGCGGTTCCCCGAGCCTATCATCACGCCGACGACGAAGGCCGACGAGGGTCACGACATGAACATCTCTAAGGAAGAAATCATTGCCCAGGGGCTGGTCAGCGCCGAGGACTATGCCGTGATGGAGGACTACACGCGCCGCATCTTCAAGCGCGGCCAGGAGATTGCCGCCAAGCGCGGGCTGATACTCGTCGACACGAAGTATGAGTTTGGCAAGCGCGACGGCAAGGTGTACCTCATCGACGAGATTCACACCCCCGACTCCAGCCGCTACTTCTATGCCGACGGCTACGAGGAGAAACTGGCCAAGGGCGAGCCCCAGCGCCAGCTCTCGAAGGAGTTTGTGCGCCAGTGGCTCATTGAGCACAACTTCATGAACGAGCCCGGACAGGTGATGCCTGAGATTACCGACGAGTATGCCGAGAGCGTTTCCGATCGCTACATCGAGCTCTACGAGCACATCGTAGGCGAGAAGTTCGAGCGCGAGACTAGCAATGAGGACATCGCCCAGCGCATCGAGAAGAACGTCAGTTCTTGGTTATCGGCTTTCAAGAGCCGCTAACCAGAGGTGAGAGGTGAGAGGCGAGAAGCTAGAGAAATCTTTCTGAGCGAAGCGAATTTAATGTTTAATGATTAATGTTTAATCAATGTACGAGCAAGAGGTGATAAAGCCTTATAACCAAGAGGCTGAAAAAGCGAATCAGGTGGAGCAGATGTTCGACAACATCGCTCCTACCTACGACAAGCTGAACCACCGTCTGTCGTGGGACATCGACAAGGGGTGGCGACGGAAAGCCATCC